>JBBRHB010000074.1:0-12467 GCA_038223355.1 Chloroflexales bacterium | reverse complement strand
GGCTTTGTGATGGTGCTGATCTTCACCCGGTTCCAGCAGCAGAGTGCCGTGGAGATGCGGGGGCGCATGATGAGCGTGCTCATGTTTGCGTATACGGCATGTGCTGCGCTATCGAATGTGCTGGCCGGTCTGGTCGCCAAGCACCATCCCGGCCTACTATTTGCGGTAACCGGCGCACTGCTGCTATGTATCATGGCCGGCTTCGCTTTCAACCGGAGCGTACGGATGATTACTTAATCGACACACCGGGTAGGATGCCTGCCCTTGTGGACAATTGCAGGCTACAGGAGACAAATGGGGCTTAAGCAAAGCAATATGCGCTTTCAGAAGCTGGATGTTGCGCTGCTTCTGAGCATGGCGGAGCCTGTGCGCCGAAAGGGTCCAGTAGTGGTGCGTCTGGAGGAAGCTTAGCTGCTGCGCGAACCACACAGTCTCGTCGACACGACAACCTCGGGCAGCCAATTCGGCTCGCAGTGCAAGGCTGGTCGCGATGAAGTCGTCGCGTCCGAGACTATCGAGGTCCGCATCGGCAAGGAGTGCTTCCAGCAGGGTAGTGGGAGCCTGGGGCAGGCGCGTCGCCCTAATCATCCCGGCGATTGCAGAGACGTCGGCGGCGGCGAAGCCAAAGTGAGGAAGGGCAGCGCTGGCAATCTGGATGCTGGACGTTTCATGATTGTCATAGTGGTCGACGAAGCCGATATCGTGGAAAGCTGCAGCCACTCGTAGGAGGTGGCGTGGCTTGTTCCCAACGCCTTCGAGTGCCGCCAGGCGCACAGCGGATGGCAGCACATCATTGCGTGTATGGGTCAAGGAGTGATAAGTCAGCGACGACGGCAATTCGTACTCAAGCCGATGGAGCGCGTAGCGGATGGCAGCTGCGTACTGCGGACGGCTATGCTCACGCCCGACCCGTCCTTCTGCAACGTCGTACGGCCTCACAGGGGTTGCCGGCCCTTACGTCGCACGAGCGGCGTGCCAGACTTATAGGAGATGGCGCCACAACGGTAACGAATCATGGGTATAGCTTGCCACAGCACCACTAGCGACAGTGTTCCAAATGGAACACTTTGACTGTTCCAAATGGAACTGTGGAACAGTCAAGCCTGACGGGTGAAGGTTCCTTAGTATGTCCCAACCATTGCAAGGAGAGTATGTGGATGAACACCTTCACCGATTCTGCTGCCCTGGGGCAACTCCCGCTGTTCCGCGGCCTCGGGCCGACACAGCTAGCAGAGATGAATCAGCGGCTGCGGCGTATGACCTTTCCCACCGACACACCTGTCATGACCATAGGGCAACCCGGTGAGGCCGCATATATTATTGTGAGTGGCACCGTCAAGATCCATGCAGAGCAAGTAGACGGGCGTGATGTAGTCCTGGCGCTCCGTGGTCCCGGCGAGATTGTCGGCGAGATGAGCTTGCTCGATGACGGCGGTCGCAGCGCCAGCGTCGTGACACTGGAGCCGTGCATTGTGTTGTGGATCAACCGCGCCTCCTTTCTGAAGTCGCTCTCGGAGATGCCCGCGATCAGTCTCAATTTGGTCCACATCCTTGCACGACGCTTGCGGGTCTCTACTGCCCAGATCCAGGTACTAAGCACCCAGGACGTCTATGGGCGGGTCGCGCACCTCCTGTTGACGCTGGCCGATGAGTATGGTGTGGAACAGCCTAACGGGGCCATCCAGATCCCGCTGCGCCTGACGCAGACCGACCTCGCAAGCCTGGCCGGCGCATCGCGCGCACGGGTCAACCAAGTGCTAGGCTTCTATCGTGATCAGCGGACTATCACGCTTGACCAGGAGTCGCGGATGACAATCCTCGACCGTCCCGCGTTGGCAGCGCGATCCGGATACTAACAGCCTACCCGGTCTGCAAGGACCGACGCCTTCCCGAAGCGATGAGATGATGAGCAAGTAGGCAGCAGCGCTTTAGCAGTGGACGTGGCCGCGCTTGCCCACGGAGCATTGCTACCGCGCAGTAAGGCCGCGCCTGCCACTTGCCCCCATACCCTGGCGCCTGTTCCCGACGAGACAATCAGAGTGTTCCGCATGGAGCCCTACAGGCCGGTGGCTTGTGTCATCCTGTGGTCAAGCTAGATCGTGATGAGGAGATGACCATCATGAGAGCTACCCCCATCGACCAACAGCATCAGGCCGAGCTCGAGCAGCAGGCCGAACTGCTGGTCCAGGCTGCGCTCTGTATGAATATCCACGAGCGGATTGAGGCTGCTGCGGTGGATTGGGAAGCTGGGACGCGACTGCTCGAAAGCGAGCAGCCTGCCGTCCAGCACCTGGGCACGCTGTTCTTACTGCAGGCGCTCGCCACGACCCCCAGCCCCATGCGTGAAGTAGCAGGACAGCTCCTCGCCGAAATGCAGCCTGGATGTATCGAGCCAGAACCCCCTTGACGTTTTTGGATGGCTCACTTGGCAGTATGCAAGCGACGGTATGAATGCTAGAGGCGATGCAGCATTCGAAGTTAGCCTCATGTGTAAAAGGAGACTCGATCATGCAACGATTTATGATGGGTATTGCGGCTCTCACGCTCGTTTTTATTTCGGCACTTCCGGCCAGTTCATCCGCACGAACCGCGACCAGCTCGAGCACTGCGACTGTGGCGGCGCCGCAAGGCTTTGGTGATCGCCAGAACACCAAAGCGTGGGCGATGATCTGGTGGAAGAACAACCTGTATGTCGGCACCGACCGCGCCATGACCTGCGTGAATGATGCCACTGCGGTTTACCAGAAGGTGCCGGGCGCGGTCTACCCGGATCCCGACCCGGATGTCTCCTGCACACCCAGCCCGAATGACCTGCCGTTGCAGGCCGAAATCTGGCGCTGGACACCGCCGCCCACCTGTGTACCGGGAGCCAGTTCCAATTGTTGGGTACGTGTCTTTCAATCGCCCAACGATATCCCGATCCCCAACGCGCCGGGCAAGTTCGTGGCGCGGGATATCGGCTTCCGGACGATTACAGCCTTCACGGAAGCCGATGGCACCGAGGCGTTGTACATTGGTGGCCTCGACTCGCGCACGTTCCATGGCAAAAACATGCCGCCGCCGCGCATCTTACGTAGTACCGATGGTCTCAACTGGAATCCCATCCCGCAAGCTGCAGGGACCTTCTTCGGCAATACAACAGCTGTTGGCTTCCGCTCGATGACGGTGTATAACGGGCGTTTGTACGTCGTGGCATCGACGGGGCTGAGTGGGGAAGGGCCGGTCTATGTCTCGTCCAATCCGGCCGGCGGGAACAATAACTTCCAAAAGCTAACGCCGAGCAAAATGCCACCCATCTATGAGCTAGCTAACTACAACGGCTTCTTGTATTTGGGATCAGGGGGTACGACGCCCTTCGCCGTTTGGAAAACGACCGGCATCAAGCCGTACACGTTCACACCTGTAATGACCAACGGAGCGTATGCCAACCCTGCACCTACCACTGTGGTAAGTGTACAGATCTACAACGGCATGCTGTACCTCGGCACGTCTAACCCTCCTAGTGTCTACCGCATTCACCAGGATGATAGCTGGGATCTCGTTGTCGGCAACCCGACCACGGTGCCGAGCACCGGACAGACGATCACCCCGTTGAGTGGGATCGGGAGCGGCTTCAATTGGCCCGAAAATCAGCATATCTGGCGCCTGGGCGTCTACAACAACCAGCTCTATGTTGGCACCTACGACGAAAGTACACAAGACCGGAATGAGGCTAATCATCAGGACCCGGCCTTCCAGGCGCAGCTTGGGTTTGACCTGTACAGTACAGCAGACGGTGTGAATTTCCAGCAACTCACGATTACCGGCTATGGTGACAAGTTTAGCTACGGCGTGCGCCAGCTCGTGTCGACACCCTATGGTCTCTTTCTTGGGAGTGCCAATCCGTACTACGGCTTGCAGATTTGGCAGATCACCGGGTGAGGAGTATCGCCCAACCGTCCGGCAGATCGAGGTGCGGAGTGCAGCATACGCTGCCACCTGTTTCTTAGGGAACAGTCAAAGTGTTTCGCATGGAACCACCCGTGCTGGTCGCCTGTGACATCCTGCGATCACGCTAGATCGTGATGAGCAGATGACCACCATGGGTGCCTCGACAGGCAGCCCCGTCCGTGAAGTAGCAACCGACATCCTGTCGGAAATGCAGTCTGGCAGCGCATTAGAGGTGCGCGCCAAATCGTTGTCAAAAGACACAAACTCGATGTGACAAGGAGAATCGTTATGGCAGCTACCCTTCGGCCGCCCGGTCCAAAGAGCAGTGGGCTGTTCAGCAACGCACAGGCGTTTCGTAGTGATCCGTTAGGCTTTCTCATGAGTTGCACCCGCGACTATGGCGACATTGCCTACATGAAATTTGGGCGCCAGGACATTTTCCTCCTTAATCACCCCGACCTCGTCAAGGATGTGCTGGTCACTCACCAGCGTACCTTTCACAAAGGGCACGGACGTACTCGCAATAAAGCCGTGCTCGGCGAGGGGATATTGGCAAGCCAAGACGAAGATCATCACCACCAACGTCGCCTCGTGCAGCCTGCATTCCACAGGGCACGGATTGCAAATTATGCGGCGATGATGAGCGCCTACAGTACGCGCCTTGGTGAGCGCTGGCGGCCAGGCGAGACACGGGATGTTGAGCGTGAGATGCTTCGGCTGTCACTCACGATTATCGCTAAAGCGTTGTTTGACGTTGACATAGAAACGGAAGCTACTGAGCTCCGGGATGCCTTAGACGAAATGAAGTCCCTTCCCAACCAGTTGCTCCACAGGAGAACGTCGCCGTTCGTCAAGCTCCTTGACCAATTGCCCTTAGCGTCCAACCGGCGTTTTCTCGAAGCACGTGCCCATTTTGACGAAGCCATTTACCGCATCATTGCTGAGCGACGAAAGAGTAGGGAGGATCGAGGGGATATGCTCTCGATGCTTTTAAACTTGGGCAGCAGTCCCGACTATGGTGACGAAAAGGGAGAGGAGAGGAGCGATCAGCAAGTCCATGATGAGGTGATCTCAATCTTGCTTGCCGGTCACGGCATGATTGCTCAGGCATTAACCTGGAGCTGGTATCTCCTGGCAAGCAACCAGGAGGCGGAAGAATCGTTTCATTTGGAGGTCGATGCTGTACTTCGTGGGGCCGTGGCGTCATTAGACGACCTGCCCCGGCTCACATACACCAGGATGATGCTTTCCGAGGCGATGCGACTATATCCTCCGTTCTGGCTCTACCACAGACTGGCAATGGCGCCCTATGCCGTCCAAAACTATAGCGTGCCAAAGGGCTCAGGGATTCTTATTTCCTCCTACACTCTCCAGCGCGACGCGCGATTTTTCCCCGATCCAAATCGCTTTGACCCAAGGCGATGGGCGGGTCAGTCAGGCGATAAGCGACCCAAGTTCAGCTATTTTCCTTTTGGAGCAGGTTCTCGCCAGTGTGTAGGCGAGCCATTCGCGTGGATGGAAGGACTAATCGTCATGACGACACTGGCCCAACGGTGGCGCCTGAGCTTGGTGCCGGATCATGCGATCGAGCCCTACCCAGGGCTGATGTTACGTCCACGGGATGGCATGCGAATGACAGTATCAAAGCGAGAGACTGGAGCGGGAACGCCACATTTGTGAGATAGGGATGATCAAGCCGATCCTGTTCATCGACGAACTCTTTCTTAACGACCAGGCGCGCGACCGATACGCTGCAGAGCTTGCGACCTATCGTGCGATCCTTGGCCAGCAGGATCGCTTGCAGTTGACCAAGGCGCTCCTGCTGGCTCGACTACATACTATTACGGGTGAACTGCTAGCCACTGACGCGCAGGAGAGGGCTGTGCTGCTCGCTGAGCAAGGAGCACTTAGTGACGAACTGAGCGCCATCCCTTGGCAAATCTTTCAGAATGAATGTCAACGCGTCATCGCCCATTTGAAGAGTATATGGCCCTCGAATCGCGTTAGCGCGAATAAGTGTTGGGCGAATTGTGCGAGAACTTTATGCAGCAATGTTGTCCGTCCGCCGGATACTTGACGCGAGATGCTAAGATAGCTGCTGTAACCTCTTTCTGAATACCCGCATTTGAGGCTTAGGCATGCTAGAACTGGACGACATTCAAGGACTGACGGTGCGAGGCTATAACCTCCCCATTGGCCGCTACATCTTTCTCCAAATCACCGATGCGATGCGGGTACAAGCGTGGCTGCGGCAGATCGCTGACGAGATAACCAACGCGACACCACGTCCAGATAAGTTGCTAGCTTGTGTTAATGTGGCTTTTTCCCATAACGGCTTGAAAGCACTTGGTCTGCCGCAGTCGTCGCTCGACACCTTTGCTGACGAGTTTCGGCAGGGCATCGTACAGCGCGCTGAAATGCTGGGCGATACCGGCATCAGTAGTCCCGAGCATTGGGAAGGCGGTTTTGGCACCGAGCTGATGCACGTCATGTTCATGCTTTTCGCTCAGGATCCGAGCAGTCTCGAAGCCCTCAGTACGCGTCATCGCGGCTTGCTGCAAGAGTTAGGCGGCACGACCGAATTATCGTTCCAGGATGTCAATGCCTTGCCCGGTATCAAGGAGCACTTCGGCTACCGTGATGGTATTTCGCGCGTGCTGATTGAGGGCAGCCAGCAAGATCCCATGCCCCACGAGGTCGCTATCAAGCCGGGGGAGTTTGTGCTCGGCTATCCAGACCAGTTGGGCGATGTACCTCCGTTTCCACAGCCCGAGTCGCTTGGCCGCAACGGCAGCTACCTGGTGTATCGCAAGCTGCATCAGGATGTTGCTGCCTTTCGCCGCTTCCTCCAAGCCCAGGCTAGCGGTGATGAGCAGGTCGAATGGGTTGCCGCGAAGCTGATGGGTCGCTGGCGCAGTGGGGCACCCCTCGTGCTCGCTCCTAACGGCGACGATCCGGTGCTGGCCGAAGATCCTCAACGCAACGCTGACTTCAATTATGCGGAAATGGATGCGCGGGGTCTTGCTTGTCCGATCGGCGCGCATATTCGACGCGTCAACCCTCGTGATACACAGCCTGAAATCGAGCGTACTCGTCATCTGCTTGTACGGCGCGGTCTGCCTTACGGTCCGCCGCTGCCTGAAGGGGCTGATGATGATGGTGCGGATCGCGGCATTGCCGGCGTGCTGGTCAACGCTAGCCTTGCCCGCCAGTTCGAGTTTGTGCAGCGTGTCTGGATCAACAACAAAAAGTTCGAGGGTTTGGAGAATGATAAAGACCCGATCATAGGTGACAATGATGGCACCTATGATCACACTATCCAAGCTTGGCCCATTCGCAAGCGGTTGCATGGCCTGCCCCGCTTTGTCACGGTCAAGGGTGGTGAGTACTTCTTTTTGCCGGGTATCAAGGCGCTCCGCTTCATTGCTGGTAGTAGTACAACATAAAGGAGGACTGCATGGACAGTTCAGGCGTTCACACCATTATTACGGCCATCGTTGAGATTAAGCCGGGTTCGGTCGACAAGCTACGCGCAGTCTTAGGTCATCTTGGTGATCCGAGCCGCGTGAGTCCGATCACCTTGATCTCCACAATTCACTTCGCGCGCTGGGTCATCATCGACAATGATACGCGCTTGCTCTTCACCAGCAATTTCGACGGCAGCTGGGATGATTATATTGATGAGTTTATCGAGAAAGCGGCCGATGGGCTGGATGCGATCTGGAGCAACTGTGAAGGCTTCCCGGATGGTGGCTCGCGCAACCGGGATGCCTTCAAGGCTTATGTGCGCTCCCACCAGTTCACCGCCGACCTGTTCTATAGCGCCTACCCGGATGCAACGGTCAAGAACATTGGCAAAGCGTTGCGCGTCGAAAAAAGCTTCGAGGATCTGCTAGACGCAATGCAATAATCGTTCGTGTTATACTACCCGTAGGGTAGCATGTTCGTGCTCCACTGGCGCGCTCGATGGCGCGCCCTTTCGTGTCTTCATTGTGAAGCAAACACGGTTCGATAGCACTTATGATTGATCAACAGCATATTCGCAACTTTGTCATTATTGCCCATATCGATCATGGCAAAACGACGCTCAGCGACCGCTTATTAGAGGCTACGGGTGCGATCGCTGACCGTGATAAGCGGGAGCAGGCGCTCGATAGTATGGACCTAGAGCGTGAAAAAGGTATCACGATCAAGGCCAAAGCGGTGCGCATGGATTACAAGGCGCTGAGCGGTGAGGCCTACCAACTCAACCTGATCGATTGCCCCGGTCATGTCGATTTTTCCTATGAGGTCAGCCGGGCATTGGCGGCCTGTGAAGGTGCCTTGCTGGTCGTTGACGCAGCCCAGGGGATCGAGGCGCAAACGTTAGCCAACGTGTATATGGCCGTCGAACATGACCTCACCATTATCCCGGTTCTGAATAAGATCGACTTACCGGGTGCCGAGCCCGAACGTGTAGCCGAGGAGATCGAGCACGTGATCGGCTTGCCCAAAGACGAGATTATCCACGCTTCGGCTAAAGAAGGCATCGGTATTAGCGCGATTCTTGAAGCGATTGTGGAGCGCATTCCTGCCCCGGGAGGCGATGGCGCGGCACCACTCCAGGCGCTGATTTTCGACTCGCACTACAACGCCTATAAAGGCGTGATTGCCTATGTGCGGGTCATGGAAGGTGAACTGCGAACGGGTCAGCCGGTGCTGTTTATGGGCACGGAAACGCGCTCAGATACGCTGGAGATTGGTGTTTTCCGACCTGCGATGACGGTCGTCGATGTGCTACACACGGGTGAGACCGGCTACATCGCCACCGGCCTCAAGACGGTCGCCGAGTGTCAAGTAGGCGATACTGTAACCTCCGTTCATAACCCGGCTACTACATCGCTTGGCGGCTACCGCCCGGCCAAACCGATGGTTTTTTCAGGCATTTATCCGGTTGATTCGAGTGATTACCCGCTGCTACGCGATGCGCTCGACAAGCTCAAGCTTAACGATGCCGCGCTTTCCTTCACGCCCGAGACATCAGCGGCGCTCGGCTTCGGCTACCGCGCGGGCTTCCTTGGGATGTTGCACATGGAGATTGTGCGTGAGCGTTTGGAGCGAGAGTACAATCTCGATCTTTTGATTACGGCCCCCTCGGTTGAGTACCGGGTACTTCAAACCGATGGCGAAATAGTCACCTTTGATAATCCATCCGAAATGCCCGAGTTGACGAAAATCTCCGAGATCGAAGAGCCGGTCATGCAGATTTCCGTGATTGTGCCTACGCGTTACATCGGCCAGGTTATGGATCTCGTGACCGGTCGTCGTGGCACTTTTGAAACCATGGATTACCTGGATGCGCAGCGTGTGCTCCTGAAATACACGATTCCGCTCGGCGAGATCGTGATCGATTTTTATGATCAGCTTAAATCACGCACACAGGGCTATGCCTCGCTTGACTATACCCTGACCGGCTATCAAGCCGCGGACCTCGTCAAACTCGATGTCATGGTGAACTCAGTACCAGTCGATGCCTTGTCGATGATTACCCACCGTGAAACAGCCCACCAGCAGGGCCGCAGACTGGTCGAAAAGCTCCAAAAGTTGATTCCACGTCAAATGTTTGAAGTCCCGGTTCAAGCCGCGATTGGCTCGAAGATCGTGGCGCGTGAAACCATTCGTGCCTTCCGCAAAGACGTCCTGGCCAAGTGTTATGGCGGCGATATCAGCCGCAAGAAAAAACTGTTGAGCAAGCAGGCAGCCGGAAAGAAGCGCATGAAGACGGTCGGCAACGTAGAGATTCCACAAGAAGCCTTCTTGTCTGTACTCAATCTGTCGGATGATGACTAGCCCTTATTTGATCGGGACTGTTCCGGCACTCCTTGTCCTGCGGCCGATTGCTCGTCCGGCAAAGCTGCCTTCGATCAGGTAAAGAACCAAGGATACCCAGATAAAGGCGTAACCGACCAGCTGCGACGAGCTTAGAGTTTCGTGGTAGACGAACACCCCGAGCAAGAATTGCAGCGTTGGGTTTACGAACTGTAGGATACCCAGGGTGGTCATGCTGATCAGCCGCGCACCGGCACCGAAGAGGAGCAGCGGTATCGCTGTTACTACACCGGCCAGCACGAGCAGTACATCGGTGAGGATGGGGGCGTGACCCAGCGCCGCATGGCCTGTCACGATAAGGTAGAAGAGATAGGCCATAGCAGGCAGGAAGAGCAGCAGAGTTTCTAATGTCAAGCCCTCAAGCGACTCAAGCGGTGACGTCTTCCGTAGTAAGCCATAGATGCCGAAGGAGCCTGCGATGGCAAGTGCGATCCAGGGGATCCGGCCATAGCTCAACGTTAGGTAGCCGACTCCAAAACAGGCGACAGCGAGTGCCAGTGCTTGACCCAACCGCAAGCGTTCCCGCAAAAACGCAACGCCCAGCAGGACGCTGACCAGTGGGTTGATAAAGTAGCCCAAGCTAGTTTCAACTACATAACCGGCATTTACCGCCCAGATATACACCAACCAGTTCACGGTGAGCATACAGGCGCTGACTGCATAGGTCAGCACGATCCGCCGGTTGCGCAGCGCATTTCCCAGCCACCGCCACTGCCGCCGGTAGGCCAGCAAGCCTAGCACGACCAGGAGGGACCACACCATGCGATGTGCCACAATCTCGAGCGCAGGCACGTTGTGCAAGGCTTTCCAGAAGACGGGTAGTAGACCCCATGCGATATAGCAGCTGCCTGCGTAAACGACACCCTTTTTCATTTCTAGCTTGCCTTACACTATCCCAAACGGCACATTATACACAAGCCGTGTAGAGCGCCGCGCAAGGCGTTATGGTGCTAGTAGTGTTACCCGCCTCCAGTCCACACTAATTTCCTGTACAATCTGAGAAAGCACCAATCGGTCGTTGTCATTGGAGATCACACCAGCTTAGACCACATATGCATATATCGTTCATCTACCCGGCCGCCCTCTGGCTCCTCTGGCTGCTCATTCCCTTGTGGGCCTTAGCGCTGCTGGCACCGCGTCGCTTGGGGCAGGCGCGCTTCTGGAGCAGCGTGGCCTTGCGCTCCGTGCTCTTGTTGGCACTCATTGGGAGCCTGGCCGGGGCGCAGGTGGTGCGAGGGGTTAATCAGCTCACCACCGTTTTTCTGGTTGATAGCTCGGACTCGGTGTCGCCTGTGGCTCGATCTCACGCGGAACAGTTTATCCAGCAAGCCCTTGCTACGATGCCGACCGATGACCGGGCGGCAATTGTCGTCTTCGGTGAAAACCCGTTGGTTGAGCGCGCGCCCTCCAGTGAGCGCGGCTTATCCCGTCTCCAGTCGGTACCCGTCGTCTCGCGTACCAATATTGGAGCAGCACTTGAACTAGGACTGGCGCTGCTGCCCGGCGATACGGAGAAGCGGCTGGTGCTCTTATCCGACGGTGGAGAGAATGTGGGCGACACGCGGACCGCGCTCCAGTTCGCTCAAGCGCAGCATGTACCGATCGATGTTGTCGCGTTGAATAGCAGTACAGGCAATGATGCTGCTCAGTTGGATGATGTGCGGGCTCCGGCTGAGGTCCGTAAGGGCCAAACAATCAACATCACCGTCGCCGTCAGCGCCCCGGCTCCGGTCGCCGGCACGCTCCGGCTGCGCGTTAGCGAGCAATTGGTTGCTGAGCGGGCCGTCCAGCTCAAAGCCGGCCCGCAGGAGTTCAACTTTCAAGTGCCGGCAGAGACCACGGGCTTTGTGCGCTATAGTGCCGAGATCGATGTGCAGGGCGATCAACGGCGGCAGAATAACGAGGCGGCAACGCTCGTTAACGTCACCGGTGAACCGCGCGTGCTGGTCGTGGAGGGCAATCCGGGCGAAGCACAAAATCTCGTCGCGGCGCTGCAGAGCGCGCATATGAATCCTACGACGATCACTCCGGCTGCTTTGCCACCTAACCTCGCCGGCCTTGCCAGCTATGATGCGACGGTGTTGGTCAACGTCGCTGCCGGAGCGCTGCCGCCTACTGCGATGCAAACCTTATCGGCCTTTGTGCGCGATCTGGGTCACGGCTTGGTGATGGTGGGAGGCGACCGTAGCTTTGGCATGGGTAACTATGCAGCGACACCACTAGAAGCAGCGTTACCGGTCGACATGCAGATTAAAGATCGCAACCGCCGCCCAGACGTAGCGCTCGTATTTGTGCTGGATAAGTCCGGCTCGATGGCGGCGTGCCACTGCAATGGTGCCAACATGAACGATGCTCGCATTCAGAGCGGTGTGCAAAAGGTCGATATCGCCAAGGATGCGATTGTGCAGGCCAGTGCCCTCTTGCAGCCTCAGGATAAGCTCGGCGTCGTCGCATTCGATAGTGGGCCGCACTGGGCGCTGACTACTGCCCAAAAGCCAACATCGGATCAGGTCTTGAACGCGATTAAAGGTATTGCGCCCAATGGCACAACCAATATTCGGGCCGGTTTGCTGGCGGCCAAAGCATCTTTGGATAAAACGGATGCCAAGATCAAGCATGTTGTACTGCTGACTGACGGCTGGAGTTCCGGCACCGATAATCTAGACATT
>JBBRHB010000073.1:0-12533 GCA_038223355.1 Chloroflexales bacterium | reverse complement strand
GGTTCTATTGAATTCATCCACCGCTCGATTATTACGCAGCGCGATCAGGGTGTCGCCGTCCTGCTGGTCTCCGCCGAACTTGATGAGATTGTGTCGTTGGCCGATCGCATCGCCGTAATGTTTCATGGCCAGATCGTTGCCACCCTGCCGGCCGCGCAGGCCAGTCGTGAACAGATCGGTTTGTTAATGGCCGGCGTAGCTACCACCGAAGTGGAGAATGGAGCTTGAGTATGCTGCGAGGAATGTATGGCGGTTGAGATTGGCGCGCCGGTCCAGCCCCATCGGCGACACTGGCTGGTACCCTTGCTACAAGAAGCCGTGGTACCGCTGCTGGCAATCTTAACCGCGCTGATCATCGGCGCGGTTATCATCTGGTTTTCCGCACATAGTGCCCATGATACGCGCCTGCAAACCGTCGGGAAAGCATATCATGGCTTGTTCATGGGTGCCTTTGGCGGCTGGAACCGCATATCCGATACACTGGTCGACGCGACACCGTATATCTTCGCTGGGCTCGCCGTGGCTTTGGGCTTTAAGTGTGGCTTGTTTAACATCGGGGCCGAGGGGCAATTGTACCTTGGTTCGATTGCCTCGGCGGCGGTCGGCTTTGGCGTACATGGGCTGCCTACTATCATTCATCTGCCGCTCGCGATTCTCGCAGGGATCGTCGCCGGTGGTATTTGGGGCGCGATCCCCGGCTATCTACGCGCTCGCACCGGTGCGCACGAAGTCATCAACACCATTATGTTGAACTACATCGCGGCCCAGCTGCTCGACTATTTGATCCTGCGGCCATTGCGTGACACCCACGCCAGCTCACAGCGCACACCTTTTATTTTAGGCTCCGCAGCGCTACCACGCTTGATCGGGCCGCGTACCAACCCGAGCCTAAGTGGTGGTAACACCTATACACCTTTGTTCGTTACCAAGAACCCAACCTTTGACCTGCGACTGCACGTAGGCTTTCTGTTGGCTTTACTGGCAGTCTGGGGCGTGTGGTGGTTTTTACGCCGGACAACGACCGGCTTCGAGATTCGCACCGTTGGCGCGAATCCCAAGGCTGCGCGCTATGCAGGCATGAGCGTAACCCGCAGCTTTGTGCTTACGATGTTCTTGTCGGGTGCGCTGGCCGGGATGGCAGGTGTCACGCAAGTGCTCGGTGTAGAGTACAACGTCAAGTCATTGTTTTCGTCCGGCTATGGCTTCGATAGTATTGCGGTGGCACTCCTTGCCAAAAGCAACCCGATCGCGATTATCCCCGCCGCGATCTTTTGGGGGGCTTTGAATAGTGGCAAGGGGTTGATGCAGTCCGAAACCGGGGCTGCGATTTCGAGTGACTTGATCCGCATTATTCAAGCGCTGGTGATTATGTTTGTTGCGGCCGATCAAATCGTGCGCTGGATCTACCGGCTGCGCCCTCGCGGCGGTGGCACCGCGATTTTTTCACGCGGATGGGGGCAGTAAATGTACTGGACACGTGCACGCATCATTGGGCTGATCGGCGTCGTCATTACCTTCCTACTCGCACTCGCGGTCGCGCGTAACGTCGGCATAACCCGCATTTCGACGCTCAACATCTCGCAGCCGAATACCCATCCCGGCACTCCACCACTCGTCGCCTTCCACCTACCAACTGTGGCGACGGTGGTCGTCTTGCAAGCACTGCTCGGACTGACCGGCATCTGGCTGTTTGTGCGCCAACCGGCGCGTTTGGTCGCACCATATGTGAGTACCTTGATCGGCGCAACCATGTTGACGATTTTGTTATGGGCCATTGCCGGCGACTCCACCGATCTGGTAGATATCTTCGCCCGCGTCGTGCGGCTGGCGACACCAATCACGCTGGGTGCGTTGGCCGGCATATTATGTGAGCGCTCCGGCGTCGTGAATATCGGCATCGAGGGCATGATGCTCTTCGGGGCCTGTTTTGCGTATATCGCCGCGATTACCACCGGTAACAGCTGGCTGGCTGTCGCCACCGGTATGCTGGTGGGTGCCTTGATCGCGGCGCTGCACGCCGTGCTCTCAATTCGCTTTCGCATTGACCAGATTATTAGCGGCACCGTGATCAATATTCTGGCGATCGGTACGACGGGCTTTTTACGCGGCAGTTTTATTACCAGCTATCCCAATCCCAAAGGCGGGCAATTGCCCAACGTGCCGATTCCGCTGTTGGCCAATATACCGGTTCTCGGCCCGATCCTCTTCAACCACCAGCCGATCACCTATATCACGTTGATCACCGTGGGCGTCGTGCATCTGCTGCTCTTCCGCACGATTTGGGGGCTGCGCACGCGGGCGATTGGCGAGGCACCCAAAGCGGCCGATACGGTCGGGATTAATGTTAATCAGATGCGTGCAGCGAACGTTATTGTCTCGGGGCTGCTCGCCGGTCTAGGCGGCGCGTGGTTTTCGCTCGAAGCTACCTTTCGCTTTGACGACGTAATGACCAATGGGCGTGGCTTTATTGCGCTGGCAGCGATGATCTTCGGCAAGTGGACACCACTGGGAGCTTTTGGGGGGGCCTTACTCTTTTCTTCGGCCGATGCGCTGCAGATTCGCATTCAGGGCTTTAACTTCGCGCTGCCACCCCAATTCTTGCAGATGCTGCCGTATCTCGTCACCATGATCGTGCTAGCCGGCGTCATCGGGCGGGCTCGGCCCCCGGCCGCCGTCGGTAAGCCCTACGAAAAATAATTAAAACAAGGCCCGGCTGTTGCGGCAAAACAAGAGCCGGGCACCCGTGGTTACTCGGGCTTATTTATGCGATGTTTGCAGCTTAGCAATGATCGCATCGGCCATTTGCGAGGTGCCGACGGCCGTTGGATCGTCGCGATTGGGCTTCATATCATAGGTAACATCCTTGCCCTCTTCGATAACGGCAGAAACGGCAGCCTCGAGGCGCTTGGCAGCATCCATTTCGCCCAGATAACGCAGCATCAGCATCCCTGATAAGATGAGAGCGGTAGGATTAACCTTATTCTGGCCCTTGTATTTCGGCGCACTGCCGTGTGTCGCCTCGAACAAGGCACTATCCTCGCCGATGTTTGCGCCCGGTGCCACGCCGAGGCCACCTACCAGCCCCGCACACAGGTCCGACAGGATATCACCGTAAAGATTCTCCATTACCATGACGTCGTAGTTTTCGGGCTTCTGCACCAACTGCATGCACATCGCATCGACTAACCACTCATCATATACGACGCGACCCTCGTACTCCTTAGCTACCTCACGAGCGACCTCGTAGAAGAGGCCATCGGTGTACTTCATTATGTTGGCTTTGGCGACAGCCGTTACTTTCTTGCGATTGTTGGCCAGGGCATACTCAAAGGCATGCTTCACAATCCGATGTGAGCCGGTCCGCGAGATAGGCTTGATCGAGATGGCAGCGTCTTCGCGGATCTTGCCAGCACCCATCGCGATGATTTGCTTGGCTTCGGCACTACCGATGGGAAACTCAACACCCGCATACAAATCCTCGGTATTTTCACGCACGATCACCAGATCGACATTCTCGTAACGCGAGCGTACGCCGGGGTATGACTTACAGGGCCGTACGCAGGCGAACAGGTCAAGTTCTTTACGCAACGCTACGTTGACCGAGCGAAAGCCCGTGCCAATGGGCGTTGTAATCGGCCCTTTGAGCGCCACTTTGTTTTTACGAATACTTGCCACGACGTTGGGCGGCAGCGGTGTGCCCGCCGTTTCCATAATATCGACGCCCGCCTCAACCACATCCCAGTTGAACTTGACGCCGGTGCCTTCCAAGACCCGCCGGGTCGCTTCTACCAGCTCCGGCCCGGTGCCATCACCCCGAATCAATGTTACGTTATAGGCCACTATGCCCTCCTGTTATCTTTATAGGTCAGGCTATTCTACTCGTGACACCGGGATGCGTCCAACTGTTGCGACGGCGTGAGGCGTGTAACAACGAAACCCTAAAACTCTGACGCTCTCCACGCCATTTCCTGCAAGACCCATGTGTTGCCATCCGGATCGCTGAAGCCAGCGAACTTCACGCCCCCGCCGGGCTCGTCAACCTCGCTCACGTCAATCCCTCGGCTGATAAGTATGTCGCGCGCCTTCGTGATCTCTCCAACAACTAAATGCAGGCCCCTGAGTGAGCCTGCCTGCATTTCAAGACCGGCCAGACCCATTCCAAGAACGATTGAGCACCCTGACCCTGGTGGCGTGAGTTGGACAATTCGAACGGTATCATTCGGTCGAACATCATGGTCTTCGTGAAATCCGACCTGGTCAACGTAGAACGCTTTAGCGCGGTCAATATTCGAAACTGGGACTGGCACAAGCTCAAATTTCATATCCATCGTGCTGACCTCTTCCTTTCCTGTATTATGACCTAGCATACAGCATATCGTGTCAGCTACGGTCACACGTTCAACCTTGCATCGAATCGCATGCTACTACTCTCCACTAGCACCATTGGGGTTCGTACTGTCGTAGAACGAATAACAATCAAAGACAGTTGACCATTATGCTATAGTAGGGTCCGTAGAGGGCGGTTTAATGCGTTCCAACCAAGAAGTCGCTGCCGTATTTCGCAACATCGCTGACGCCATGGAGTTGCTCGGCGAAGATCGCTTTAAGCTTCAGGCCTACCGGCGTGTCGCCGAGGCGATTCAGGCCTTACCTCTTAGTGTGGCCGATTATTACGCCCGAGGAGCACTCCGAGAGATTTCGGGGGTTGGGCAGGCCATCGCCGCCAAAATACAACAATTTATCGAGACCGGTCATATTGATCTGTATGAGCGGCTGAAAACCCAAGTCCCCGAGGGTGTCCTAACAGTTATGCACGTGCCGGGGGTTGGGCCGAAGACCGCAATCCGCCTGTACCGCGAATTAGGGATCGTTGATCTCGCAGGGCTGCAGACCGCAGCCGCCACCAGCCAAATCAGCGCGCTGAAAGGTTTGGGCAAAAAGCTGGAAGTGGCAATCCTGGCCGGACTGCACGAGCGACCGGCGGAAGTTTCGCGCTGGCTGCTGGGTGAAACGCTGCCACTCGCGACCGATCTGCTCGCGGCATTTTACGCTGCCGACCCGACAATCAGTCTTGGTAGCATCGCCGGATCGCTGCGACGGGCCGCACCGGTAGTGAACGATATTGATGTGGTGCTGTGCGCAGTTGACCCGGTGGCAACGCTTGAGCGACTGCTTAAATTGCCGCAGATTGCTTCGGTCGAAGAACGAACGGCCACCGGTGCCCAGGTCACGCTCCATACAACCTGTGGCTGTGGCATCCTGGTGACGACGACCGAGCAATGGGGTGCCGCGCTGGTGATGTGGACCGGCAATGACGCACATCGCACAGCCTTGCAGGGCCGTGCCAGGGCGCGCGGGCTGCGTCTGGAAGCCGATGGTGTATGGCAAGATAGTACGCGCCTCCCGACAACTTCCGAAGCCGAGGTATACCGACTGCTCGACCTGCCCCTCATTCCGCCTGAGCTACGCGAAGGTTGGGGAGAGATCGAGGCCGCAGAGGCGGGTACGCTGCCACGCCTAGTCGAAGCCGCCGATATCAAGGGCGATATGCATATGCATACGGCCTGGAGTGATGGCACGGGTTCAATCGCCGAACGAGCGGAGGCGTGCATCGCACGTGGCTACCGTTATGCGGTCATTTCTGACCATAGCGCCTATATGGGCATGGTACAGGGCTTAGATGCGGCTCGGCTGCAGGCACAACGTGTGGAGATCGAGGCCACGAACGCGGAGCTTCAACAACGGGGTAGTGATTTCCGTTTGCTGCAAGGCTGCGAGGTCGATATCCTGCCGGATGGCTCGTTGGCCCTAGCGGATGACGTGCTGGCCAGCCTCGATTGGGTCGTGGCATCGTTGCATGTGAGCTTGAAACAAGAGCGGGACGTGGTGACGGCGCGACTGCTGCAAGCAATCCATAATCCGCATGTCGATTGTATCGGCCATCCCACCGGGCGGCTGCTTCTTAAGCGTGCAGGGGCCGATCTCGACTTGGAGGCGGTCCTGGAAGCAGCGGCGGACACCGGTACGGTGCTAGAGATTGATGGCGCCTATCAAAGGCTGGATCTGGATGCCACGGTAGTAAAGCGCGCCGTCGACCGAGGAATCAAGCTCGCGATAGATAGCGATGCCCACGCCGACGGCGAGCTTGGTGGGCTGCGCTATGGCGTACTGACGGCCAGACGTGGCTGGGCACGGGCGGCAGACGTTGTCAACAGCTGGGCTTGGGATAAGGTTCGTTTAATACAGAAAGCATAGGCGCAGCATGGATTGCATTTTTTGCCAGATCGTCGCGGGAACTGTCCCTGCATATAAGGTGTATGAAGATGAGCAGGTAATCGCCTTTCTGGATATTGCACCTTCCTGTCATGGCCATACGTTGGTCATACCGCGGCAGCATGCGGCTGAGCTTGACGATATCACCTCCGACGACCTAGCAATGACAACCCAGGTAACGCAGACCGTGGCCCGTATTCTGCGATCAAAGCTGCAAGCAGACGGTCTCAATGTGCAACAAAATAATGGCGCGGCGGCAGGTCAACTCGTTTTTCATTATCATGTGCATCTGCTGCCTCGTTGGTCTAACGATGGCGGCGTCTCGTTGCACCGCCGTGGCGCAACCAACCACGCTGAGTTGGCCGAGTTAGCGACATTCTTAAGATCATAGGAGCCAGCCATGGCGACGGAGCGTCAATATACTGCAGACGAGCGTGCGCGCTTCGAGGAAGAGGTAGCGCGGTTACGCCATGATGAACTTCCTCGCGTGCGGGAGGAAGAGATTCGGGCGGCGGCCCAACGGACAGTAGCCCGTGAGGTCGAGATCGAGCGTGATGTGTATCGCGACGAGCTCGATAGCGAAGTCGAGCGAACAGCGGTCGAAACACCGCAGGAAGACCGCATCGAAGCCCTGCGTACTGTGCCGAACCAGCTGCTGATTGGCTTGCTGCTGTTGTTGATCCTGGCGCTCATTATCTCAGTCACGCGTCCCGGTGGCTTAGGCAGCTTTTTCCACCGGGGTGGAACGACGAGCACAAGCCAAACGACGGGTACAAAAAAGACTCTGGCGCCGATCCTGGGGTCGAATGGTAGCACTGCCGGCAATAGCGTGACGGGCGCGGGCAGCCAAAATAGTGGTACGGCCCAGTCACAAACCGGGCGCGGGCTGGCAGGTGATGCCGAAGCAGGTGGCGTCGACGCAATCAACAGTGTACGCGGCCTTGGTGGTGCGACCGTCGACCCATTATTCTGGCCCAACTTTTCGAGTAAGGGCGGTGTCCCGATTTGCGGCCTACCGCTGGCACCTGCCCAGACTACACGCGGTGGCCGCACGATCCAATGGTTTGAGCGGTGCCGGCTTGAAGCGTGGCCTGAGTATGCGAACACCGAAAACCAGGTCCAGCGTGGCTTGCTCGGCAGTGAATTCACCGGCAATCGTCAATTCCCGACGCAACAGTATTTTGTGAGCCAGCCCGGCTACCGCTACTTTCCTGAGACGAGCCATGCTGTTACCGAGCCGTTTTTGAGCTTTTGGGAGCAAAATGGGGGCTTGGCAGTCTTCGGCTATCCGATCAGCGAGGTCGTCATGGAAGAGCTTGAAGACGGGAACATTCATAATGTGCAGTATTTCCAGCGCGCGCGCCTGGAAGAGCACCTCGAAAGTCCAGACCACCGCGTGATGCTAGGCCTGCTTGGGCGTGCTTTGTACCTGCACGAGTCCGAGCCGAAGATCGTACCGCCACTGCATCCAACACCACTCCCGCTGCCGTAGAACGTAGCCTTGCCGCCAGCATGACGCACCCGCTGAGCGCTACTTGACGCTTGGAGTACACTAGGATCAGGCCACACTCCTCTATGCTTACTGATCTGCCTTTGGCATCTCCACCACGTCGCAGCGAGCAGCAACGTCCTACCAGGGTCACTGGCCATTAAGCTAGCACTACCTTATAAGGAGGTTGCTGCTCGCTAGTGGGCCAGTTGCAGAAAGAGTACAATCATCGCACCCGAGGCAACGACCTGGACCACTAGCGACAACAGCCAGGAGACGAGGAAGCCGCGCCCAACGCGGAAGATATGACTGAACTCGCGCCGCCGGGACCATTCGATAGCCAGCACACCCAGTAGCGAGCCGATGACGGTCCCAAAGACCGGAATAGGGATCGCAAACGAGCCGATAATCCCGCCCACTAACGAGCCGAGGATAGCCCAAGGCGAGCCGCCGCTCCCTTTCAAAAACAGGGCATTCAACCACCAATCACTGGTGCTACCGATGAGTGCAACCACTAATAGCAGAAGCAACAGTAGCCAGCCAATGCCTTGCCAGTGTGTCTGCCAGCCATAAAAGAGGGCGCCGAGCCAGACAATGGGAGGACCCGGCGTGAAAGGTAACACGGCACAGACGACGCCGATGACCATGATGGTAAGCGCTAACGAATAGGCGACTGGATCGGTCATTACGTGGTATCCTGGGGTGCTGACGACTCAGGGAGTTGTTGCGGGCGGCTCGGCGTGACGACGCGCTCTTGGCGCGGTAGATAATAACTACCACTTGAACGGCGTGGAAACACATGCTCGGCGACCGGCACGAAGCGTGCGACATCTTCGATATACATGCGTTGCGAGATGCGAATAACCTGTGGTTCGATCTCAATCACATTGAAGGAATTTTTGCCCCGTTGCCAGAGGCGGCCACGCCGTGACGTTGTCGTGCCACTTTGCGCGATGATTGTGCCCTGCAGCAACTCGGGATCGAACTCCAATGTATTACCGACATACGAGGTATGAATATGACCACACAGCACCAGCTCGGCTCCGCCCCGGTCAAGGGCTTTGAGTGTTTCTTCGGCACCCTCGATCACCTCTTTGCGAAATCGCAATGGCCCGGGTGACTGGACAACGTGGTGGTGCATCACGACCACTTTGCAGGTGAAGGTGGGGTAGCGCTTCAGCGTTGCTTCGAGATAGGCAATCTCTTCGGGACTCAACTTACCGCCCTCGATTGTGAACGAACGCGCCGTGTTGAGCCCGATCACGACCATGTCATCGCACTCAAAGATCGGTTGTAAGTTGGGGGTAATGTATTTGCGATACCGCCGGAAGGGCCACAGATAGCGAGCAAACTGATTGTACTGGGGCATATCATGATTGCCCGGCACGATCAGGCGTGGCTGTGGCAACCGGTCGATGAAGGCCCGTACTTGCCGCCATTGCCCGCGGAACTCGGCGCGCTGGACCAGATCGCCCGAGATAACCACCAAGTCGGGCTTGATCTCGTGGGCTTCACGGACAACGAGCTCAGCTTTATCGGGATTGAAGGGCGGACCCGCATGCAGATCCGAGATATGCATGATCGTTTGCACTACGCATCCTCGGCGCTTGGTGGCGTGACCGTGTGCTTGGCAGGTAGTCGACCACGCGCCATCGGGATTAGTTCACGAAAGACAGCAACCCCGCCCACAAACATGACCACGACCATAACTAGCTTTAAGAAGGTGACGATCGTTGGAATATCATACACAAACTATTCCTTCCTACCAGTATATGTTGTCGATTGTAGCATACGGAACATGCTATAATGGCGCGAGCCGAATGCCCTATAGCGCAAGAGGATGGTGTGATGCCAGCAACGTTTCCGGACGGCATGCCTGCTATTCTGCCCACCACCGTCGCCCAGATCGTACGTCGCTTGCCGGCAGCCGGAGAGTTACGCGTTCGTCCGGGCAGTCGCATCGAGCCTGACGATTTAGTCGGGCAGTGCAGCATCCAACGTCCACCTCTATTGCTCGATATTGCTGGTGTGTTGGCAATTCAGCCCAAGGATCTACCGCGCCGCATGAAAGCCAAGGTAGGGACACATGTTGCATTTCGAGACATGTTGGCCCGGCGCGGTCGCAAAATGGTTCTGGCACCGGCGAATGGCACAATCACTGATGTTGATGCAACTACCGGCTTTATCGTGCTGGCCCCCGATCCTGAACCAACCAGCGTTTCCGCCGGCATCCGTGGCTATGTCGCGGCTGTTGATGGCCAACGGAGCGCGACGATTGAAACAGCCGCCGCCGTGGTCCAAGGTATGTTCGGGGTCGGGGCCGAGCAGTGGGGCTTGCTGCGACTCTTGGCGACAGATCCCGGCGATGTCATCACAGCCGAGATGATCGACGCGCGCTGTGCTTACACCATCATTATTGGGGGCGCAGGTATTACGGCCGAGGCGCTTCAAAAAGCGCAGGCTGAGCAGGTCAAAGGTGCCATTGTCGGCAGCATCGCGGCCGTTGAGTTGCGACAGTTTTTGGGATCACAATGGCACGGGGATTGGCAGCGGGCGTTGAGTGAGGGTGCCCTCGCTATGCCGTCACCGGAGGCTCCTACGTTGCTGTTGACAGAAGGTTTTGGTGCGACACCGATGAGCCGGCCCATTTTCGATCTCCTAACACGCTTCGACCGGCAGGAAGCCTTTTTGCAGGCAATGACCCGATTGAACCATCCTGAGCAGCGACCCCGTCTCATTATTCCAATTCAGCGGCTAGCCGGTGGCGAAGCCATACCACTGCCGCTAGCTACACTGCGACAGGGCGCGGTGGTACGTTTCGAAGATGAAGCGCACCGGGGCATGGTAGGAAAGGTGATCGCACTGAGCGAAAAGGGACGCCTGCCATCGGGTGTGCGTACAGCGATCGCTACGGTTCAGATTGCAGCCGAGGAACGTATTATGCTACCACAGTCAACGTTGCAAGTCATCGAATAGCGAGCTGTAGGGGAACCATGGCTTCTGGCATTGTCATTGTCCCTAGCAAGAATCCGGTGTTGCAGCGAATTGCTCAGCAACTCGCGGCGTTCGATGAAGTGCGCGTGCTCGACTCGGGTAATGCCGTCTTGTGGCAAGCTCGCCAAAATCCGCCGGCTGTTGTACTGGCCGACGTGGAGCTCGAAGACATGAGCGGGGCCGACTTCGTCGAGATTTTACCGAATCTGTCCCCCGGAACACGTTTGATTTTGTCTGGCGCTCCTAGTCCGGCGCTTGACCGTGCGATGCAAGGAACGACTGTCCAGTTAATCACCCCCGGCGAAAGCTTCGACCATAATGTGTGGATGGTCTACCAAGCGTTGGGTATTGCGCCACCCGCCCCTCGTGTAGCCACCGGCCAGCTCTCAGCGGATCCATCCGTGAGCACGCCGGTGACAAACAATTCCAGCCAGTCGGCACAACGGGCTGGCAAAGTAGCAGCGGTTGAGCCGGTCAAACCAGTTCAACCCAACACTAAACCAGCTAGCACACCGCCGTCCGTCCCGGCATCGCGACCGATTCCGCCCAGTATTAGCAACACGCCCACGAGGCTAGGTAGCATAGCTAAACCGGTGACCGGCACGGCAAAGCCAAGGATCGCGCCGCCGACCGCGCTCCCAACAGTTCCAGCCCCAACGCTTCCACCATCGCAGCCACGTGATCCTTTTGCGACACGTAGTGGACCGCTGATTGTTCGACCACAACAGGAAATGAACATCCGAACGCTGCTCAAAATGCTCGTTGATGATGTGGGTGCGCAATCGGTTATGCTTAGTGATATGGCCGGTATGGTGCTCATGGAGGTCGGCGACCGACCGAACGTGATGACTTACGCCGTAGGACCTTTGCTCGCCATGAGCTTTTCGACCGCAGCAGAATTATCGCGGCAGTTAGGTGAACAAGAGGCTAATGCGCTCTATTTCCATGAAGGCACCAACTACGATATTTATGCATTCAACGTCGGCTATCGCTTTATCCTGACACTGATCTTGGCCAAGCACAGCGGAGCGAGTAAACTTGGATCGGTATGGGTTTATGCCAAACGTGTGACCCGCCAGATTCAGTTAGCTCTCGGATCATAACGGTTTTAGCGCAACGAGGTGCGATTTGCATTTCCTTCACAAATCTGCTATACTCGCAGCAAGACCAAGTTGTGATAGATTTCTCAAAGTCCTGAGAGCAAAAAACGCTCGCGACCAACCCCTTTTCTGGGCTGTGCCACGAGCGTTGCCATTACCAAAGCCAAAGCAGCGTAGTGAGGAGGCAGCTTGAAGCCACGAACCCTTATCATCGCCCTGGTGGTCCTGGTGATTATGATCGGCAGCAGGCTCCTGTTTCCGATCAAGGTGTTGCCCGAAGTCTCGGTGGCAGCCGAAGTGCTGGGGCGACCGGGTGGTTTCCCATTTACGAACTCGATCTTGATGACGATTGTGGTTGACATTCTGTTGATGCTGCTCGTCATCCTGGCCACCCGCAAGATGGCGCTGGTACCGCGGGGCGCGCAGAACCTATGGGAACTGGGCGTCGAAACATTCTATGGGCTTGGTGAAAGTGTCGACCGGCGTAATATCCGGCGCATGTTTACTCTGACGGCCACGATCTTTACCTTCGTCCTGTTCGCCAATATGTTGGCGCTGGTGCCTGGCGTTGGCTCGATCGGCCTATGCCGGGCGCGTGAGGATGCACCGATCAACCCGCCGGTCGCACAAAGCACGAACCAACCGCCGGCCGCTACTTTGACGCCTGACGAGATCGA
>JBBRHB010000072.1:0-12536 GCA_038223355.1 Chloroflexales bacterium | reverse complement strand
CTCTGGCTGAGATTCATCCAGAAGTCTATATCGGGATGGGCTTGACCGCCGAAAACGTGGCCAAGCAATACAAGATCAGCCGCGAAGCCCAGGACCAGTTTGCCTTCCGGTCACATCAGAACGCGGTCAACGCGATTCAAGCCGGGAAATTCAAAGAGCAGATCGTGCCGTTGGAAGTTGATCTCAACACAGTTGACGAAAGCGGCAAGCTGCAACACAAGCACTTCACCTTCGACACCGACGAAGGCGCGCGACGGGATACGTCAGTCGAAATCTTAGGTAGGCTGAAACCGGTCTTTGCCACGCGTGGCAGTGTGACCGCAGGCAACTCGTCACAAACCAGCGATGGGGCGGCGGCGGTGATGCTGATGAGTGGCACACGTGCTCAGGAGCTGGGCTTAAGGCCGCTAGCACGCTTTGTTTCGTTCGCCGTTGCTGGCGTACCGCCCGAGGTGATGGGCATTGGCCCCATCGCGGCGATTCCCAAAGCACTTAAGCTCGCCGGACTCACGATCGCAGACCTTGATTTGATCGAGCTCAACGAGGCGTTTGCAGCCCAGGCGCTAGCGATCATTAATGAGCTCGGACTGCCCCTTGACCGCACCAACGTCAACGGCGGTGCCATTGCGCTTGGCCATCCCCTGGGTTGCTCAGGTGCGAAGCTAACGGTGCAGTTGCTCAATGAGCTCCAAGCACGCCAGGGACGTTATGGGCTCGTGACCATGTGTATTGGCGGTGGTATGGGTGCGGCCGGCATCTTTGAAAATCTAGCGTAAGGGCTGAGCGCAATGGGCAGGGCAATTGCATCTTATTGAGCTAAGACCTTGAGCAGATAGTCGTCGCTCCAGCCGGATTTGAGTCGTTTGGCTTTGATGCCAGCTTTGGCGGTCTTTTCTCCTTTCAGGAGGTTGAGGGCAATGTGGCGCAGCACGCTGAAGCTTTGGGCGCTCTCGCCCACGCGCACCCGGCTCGTATCTTCCTAAAAGGCCACACCTAAGACCCAGTGCAGTTCATTCTCCACCGGTGACCAACTGTATCCGACACAAAAATAAAAGCGGATGACGACGGTAGCCAGCACAGGCACGCATTTGCGCTTCAGCACATCGCGGACAGTCGAGCGGCTCATCGCGTAGCCAGGCTTGATCACCTCACCTTGCAGCTTGCCATAGCCCCAGCCTGTGTTCTCTTTGGCGAGCCGCAGGAGCAGCGTTTCGAGTTCAGCGCTGATCGATGGTCGGCCGCAGGCGGCGCGGTTGCGGCCGACCATTTCCGACGAACGAGTTCACGATGCCATTTGAGGAGCCTGTCAGGTTTGAACAAGCAGACGAGGTCACTCAAGCGATTCCGACCACTGGTGGTCATGGTCGTCAGTTTGCCGGCGAGAATGAGGAGCGTGAGTTTCTCCACCATCGTCACTGCATCGGCAGCAGGTCGCTGGTCTCGAAGTAGCATTCCCCTCCCGCGCGTAGCTCGATAGGTATGGTGGGAGAACCGTCCGAACCTGCACTATGCGCTTCCCCGGGAGCGAGGAAATGCTCGAACTCAACCAGTTTGTGCTCCGCCGCATTGGTATTTCCGGTTGTGACCTTCACACCATGCTGCAACTCCGCAGCCGTAAACGTATGACCGGTCACGGCTACGTGGAGCACTTGGTCGAAATCCGGCGGCCCGGAAATCACATGGGCCATGTATAGCTCATCCACTTTTCCCAGCAGGAGATATTCCAGGGTCGTTTCCGTGGTCGCCGGCAACGCCAGCTTCTGAAAGTAGATGACATTCGTCACCTGTGCGATCACATTTTCGAGCATGGGCGTGCCCTTCGGTTCAAAGTGTCCTTCTTCGAAATGGCCGCGCCAGATCGTGCCGGGAAAGGAGTTCAGCTGTGGGGGCGTCGCGGTGCCAGCGACCAGATCCGTTAACACAAACGGGGGGCCGGAGGGCGCAAAGGCGTACATCCGTGTCTGTGTCTCACTGCGATCTTTCACATAGTCTGCAAAAGGGTCGCTTCCCGCCTTCGTCAGCGTCACCTCAAAGAACGCCTGATAGTTATGCGGAGGCATGAACATCGGCAGGTGTGACAGATACGCCGTTCCTTCCCCGAAGAGCAACATTCCGTGAAAACCGGGCGTATCCGGCGCGGGATCGGGCTGTAGGTGCGCAGGATGTGCGTGCATGTCCATAGAAGGCATGTGATCGTTGCTCATGGATGCTGTCTCCTTTCGCCCACAGCGTGCTACGTAGGCGTTGTAAGCGGACGTTATCGGTGTGAGGGTCATGGTAAGCCGCTGTGGCCCCGCCATGCGACAACCTCCCCTAGTTTGGTATATTCTACTATATCCAGTAATTTCCATCCCTCCAAATCGTACCAGAACTCAGGACGCGTTTCCGGTGACCTGTACGAGGAGCATCGCATGATTGCTATTTTACGGGTTCGTTTTGAGACCAATAACGATGCCAATAGTGTTTGGTCTAACGACGTAGTTGAGAAGTGGATGCAACCATTAATCCTTTTCAGCCTCGGCGACTTTTGGTGGTCGTCTTCAAATGGGATGTTTAACCTCGATTACACGATCTACAATCCAATCGTCATGGCGGACCCGCGCCTGACCGCCGCTCCTGGCAATGGCCCGCAACGTCGGGGAATTTGTTCGACCGGCTGACCCGCGTTTGTCCGATGGTCTCAAAGTCACAGCCACCAACGACCAATTTTTCAACAATCCAGCCCAGCACATCATCGATCCCGCCCTAGCGGCCGCCCAGTTCTACAAATACCCGGCGTTCCCCGACACGCCCCAAGTTGTAAATCTACCAGCGAGCTACGTCCAGTCCCCCGCTGACGTCAGACTGTATGCGCTAAACTACACGGTGCATTCACCGAACGGACCTTTACCGGTGCTGGCGGCCTTTCCATCAAACCGGTCGGATGGCAGAATATTTACCGTCGAAGTGCGCCGAGGCGGCTACGACGCCGCTATCGGCAATCCGGGCGAACAGCCCGCTGGCCTCGTTGTACACTCGATTAACCCGAATGGACGGGTGCGCTACGAGGGGGTTGCACCGCTCGCTCTGGCTGGGACGCCGACCGATTGGCATAGTCAAGCCGGTAATTCCTCCTTGCGGCTGCTCAATGTCGATGCCGGCAACGAATTTGTGGACTTTGTCGTAATTGGCGGCGAGGTTTGGCCAATCACGCCGACGCTCAACCAGGTCTTCTCGGGCGGCGACGGCATCAGGAGGCTCGAATAGCAGAGACAGTCCTCGGAGTGCCTCGCCACTGACGGAATGAACGCAGCAGGGACAAAGACGCCCAGGTATTGCCCACCCGGGCCACAACGGTCTCAATTGGCCATGGGAAACCTTCCTGTATCGGTGCACACCTGTCCTGCCTCCTTTCACCGTCCTGTCCTGGCTGTAGCGCAGCTTGAGACGTGATGCACCATCAACCTGGAACGCGACTCATCGGAGGTGAACAGCTCTCAGCATGGTGTTATCATGGAGAGCAGAAAAACGTCGGCAGTACGGCATTCCTAACGCATCGGCAGTTGGGGCAGACAGCGGTGGGTGTCGTCCTGCCGCTAGCATCGTATGGCTTTCGGCGTGCTCTGCCCGCCGATCAATAGCCGGACAAGACCTGAGCTTCGTCGTAGGCACAATGCAGCTTCAGAAAGGAGGGAAATTCGCTGACATGCTACGAATGCTCTCACTATCGCCGTCGGAGTTCGGAACAACGAGGTTTTCACGTCTTACGAGGAAGTTGAGAATTCAAGGAGGAAGTTCATATGAGTAAGAAGTCGTTTGCTGGACTCGTGGCCCTGAGCGTTCTGCTGTCGGTGCTGACCGCTTGCGGTGGAACGCCTACGGCCACCACTGTCACTGCCCAGCCGATCGCCACGAGCGCCCCTGCACCTACCACTGCCCCGGCTGCCACGGTCGCTCCGGTCGAGACGCCAGCCGCGACAGCCGCCCCTGCAGAGACGGCCGCCGCGACCACGGCGGTCGCTGCGACGACCGGTAAAAAGTTTACCATCGGCATTTCGAACCCCTTCATCAGCAGTGAATACCGCACGCAGATGATTAAAGAACTCATCGATACCAACAAGGAATACATGGATAAAGGGGTCACCAATGAACTGGTGATCGAAAGCGCCGATACGGACGTCGCCGGCCAGATTCAGCAATTACAAAACCTGATCAGCAAAAAGGTAGACGCGATCCTAGTCAATCCGGGCGATGTCAACGGCTTGAACGCCACCTTACAGGACGCGATCAGTAAGGGCATCCTCGTGATCTCGGTCGACCAAGAGCTGGCCACGCCCAACGTGTACAACGTCGGCATCGACCAGAAGGAGTGGGCCAAGACCTCAGCCAAGTGGCTGGCCGACAAGCTGGGCGGCAAGGGCAACATCGTCGAGATCGAGGGCTTTCCCGGCCACCCAGCTAATGAAGCGCGCATGAGCGGTGTGGCCGAAGTCCTCGCGCAATATCCCGGTATTAAGGTGCTGGGCAAGGATACCGGTAAATGGGATGAGGCGACCGGCCAGCAGGTCATGTCCAACTTCCTGGCGTCGTTCCCGAACATGGACGGCTACTGGACGCAGGATGGCATGGCGATCGGTGCCTGGCAGGCCGTCCTTGCAGCGAATCCCGCCAAGTTCCCGGTTGGTGTTAGCGAGGGCCGCTGCCAGTCATTGCAGCAGTGGGCTGATCGTGTCAAGGTCGATCCGAACTTCGACAGCATCGCCGTGGCCAATCCACCTGGTGCCGCGCCCACCGGCTTGCGCATTGCGGTCAACATGTTACAGGGTAAGAAGGTCGACAAGACCAAGCTAGGCGGCGCGAAGGGACTTTCATTTGTCCTACCAGTGCCAGTGACCGTGACCAAGGCTAACTTCCAGCAGGTCTTTGACACCGCCTGCAAAGGCAAGCCAGCCGCCTACCTGCTGGACGGGATCATGTCTGACCAGGATGTCCAGCAGTACTTCGCGAAGTAAGCTATGGCGATAGCGCTTTCGGCCCGCAATATTGTGAAGCGCTACGGGGCAACGGTGGCCTTGGCAGACGCCAGCCTCGACATTCACACTGGCGAGGTCCTGGCACTGATCGGCGCCAACGGCAGCGGTAAGAGCACACTCAGCAAGATCATGAATGGCGTAGTTGTCCGCGACGGAGGGCAACTACGCCTTGACGATCACGTAGTCCAGTTTGCCTCGCCGTATGCCGCCAAACGTATGGGTATCTCCACCGTTTTCCAGGAGCTCAGCCTGGTGCCGCAGATGACGGTGGCCGAGAATATCTGGCTGACGCACGAGCCGCTTAAGCGCGGCGGATTGATCGATAAGCAGACGCTCCGGCGCAAAACGGAGGAGTTGCTTGCCCTGTTCGCAGGGACGTTTTCGACCAAGCTGGAGCCTGACACACCAGTGGGACCGCTCCCGCCGGACGAAAAGCAAATCATCGAGATCCTGAAGGCGATCAGTGTCGAGCCGCGCGTCTTGATCCTGGACGAAGCAACGGCAAGCCTCGACAATCGTCAGGTCCAACGCCTGTTCGAGCTGGTGACCCAATGGAAACTGCAAGGCCAAGCAATCGTCTTCGTCTCCCATCGCATGGACGAAATCTTCCAGATCGGTGATCGCTACAGTGTGTTGCGTAACGGCACGTCGGTCGGCGAAGGTGTGTTGAGCGATAGGACGAGGAACGATCTGGTGGCTTTGATGGTGCAGGGCGCGACAGCCGCAAATGTGGTTGCGCGCACCCGGCCAACCGCCGCAGAACTCGCCGCTCAAAACGTCCAGGTAGACGTCATGGATCTGCAGGCTGCAGGCGTGCACGGTGTAACGTTCCAGCTGCATGCGGGTGAACTGCTCGGCCTGGGTGGGCTGCGGGGCCAGGGCCAGCATCAATTGTTGCTGGCGATGTTTGGCGCGCTCCCGTATACCGGCAGGATCACAATCGACCGTGCACCCGGTCACTTTACCCATCCTCGGCAAGCCATGCAACGACGATTAGCGCTCGTTCCAGGCGAACGGGCCAGCGAAGGCCTGCTCCTACGTCGCTCGATCCTGGAGAATTTCTTAATTCCTTCGTGGCGCGACTTTGGTTTTCCGCTACGTATGGGCAAGGCCCGCGCGGTAGCCTCCAACATGGCCAGGAGCCTAAGCCTGAAGATGGGTGGAATAGATGATCCCGTGAGCAGTTTATCTGGTGGTAATGCGCAAAAAGTCGTTATCGGCAAGTGGCTGTTGCGCGATCCACATGTGCTGATGTTGGACGACCCGACCAAAGGCATCGATGTCGGAGCCAAAGCGGAGTTCTACAAACTCCTGGCCCGACTCTGTGATGAGGGCAAATCTGTGTTGCTCTACAGTAGCGATGACGAAGAACTGATCGGGTTGTGTGATCGCGTCCTGGTGATGCACGACGGCAAAATCCGCGTGGAGCTGGCGGGTGCTGCCCTGACGAAGTCCCATCTCGTCGCCGCGAGTCTTGGTGCGACGCAGGAGGAACTGGTATGAGGCAGATCCGTTTTCCCTTTGTGCTCTGGCTCTTCATCGTGGCGACCCTGGTCAATCTCTTCCTGCAACCCGATTTTCTGCAGCCAGTCACGATCAACAGCAACTTGCGCGTGTTACTCCCGCTGATCCTGGTTGCTGTGGGGCAGGCCATCGTGATCCTTGCGGGTGGGATCGACATATCGGCGGGGGCAATCGTCTCGATCGTCAATGCTTTCCTGGCCACGCGGATCGGTCTGAATGGCGATCCCGGCACTGCCACGCTTATGATCACGCTTTCCCTGCTAGCGGGCATGGCAGTCGGGGCCATCAATGGCTTTTTTGTTGCAAGCTTGCGACTGCAGCCGATTATTATGACCTACGCCACCAGCTTTCTCTTCGGCGGTCTGGCGTTGCTAATTCTGCCGAATCCTGGTGGCGGGATGCCGTCCTCATTCACGAAGTTCTACCATGACACGATGCCGTTAGGGGTGCCCCTGGCGTTCTATGTGATCGCCCTGGTTATGCTCGCCTGGTACGGCCTGCGCCAGGCGCGCTATGGACGCTATCTCTTCGCAGTCGGCGGCAAGGCAGATGCGGCATTTCAGACCGGTGTGCCGGTCAGTCTGATCCAGTTCAGCACCTACGTCATCTCGGGCCTGATGGCGGCGTTCGGTGGCATTGCGCTGACGCTGCTCACCGGTTCCGGCAACGCGCAAATTGGGGATTCGCTGACGCTGTCGGCGATTACTGCTGTGGTGATCGGCGGCACCGCGCTTAGTGGCGGTACCGGCGGCATTGGCGGGGCGATCATCGGCGCGATTGTGCTCGGCTTGTTCCGCAACATCGTTTCGTTCGCCAACATCGCCACTTGGTGGCAGACCTTCGTCAACGCCGCGATTATCGTGCTGGCGCTGGCAATGCCGGGCCTGATCCGCCTGCTTCGAAGGGGGAATACATGAAGCGCATCGCGATTTCACCGCCTGTAGCAGCCGTCCTGCTGGCGATCGTCCTGTTCGTGCTGAGCGGACTGCTGCCGAATGGGTTCGGGAGCGATCTCGCTATTGCGCGTGCGCAGGCAACCAATATTCTGCGGCTCGCGGTGTTTTTGGGCGTGGTCGCCGCCGGGCAAACCCTGGTCATCATCAGCGGCAGCGAAGGCATCGACCTCTCGGCCGGAGCAGTCGTCACGTTATCTGCGATCCTCACCTACTCGATCGTGAATGGCAGCAACGCAAACGTGCTGCCGGCGCTGCTTGCCGCGTTGCTAGCAGGTGGACTGATCGGTCTGATCAACGGGCTGGGCATTACCTTCCTTGCCATCTCGCCGTTGGTGATGACATTGGGTATGGCGGGTGTGGTCAGTGGCCTGATTCTGATCATCACGCAGGGCAACGTCGGGGGCGCGATCGCGCCGATCATGACCCAGGTGATAGCACGGCCGGTGGCCGGTGTGCCCGGAGCAATTCCGATCTGGATCGCCTTCGGCGCGCTGATGTGGTTGTTGTTACAACGCACCAGCTTTGGCAAGCATCTATTTGCGATCGGCACGAATCGCATCACGGCGCGCCTGTCGGGCGTCAACGTCACAGCGATGGCCACCGGCACGTATGCTGTGGCCGGGATGCTGGCCGGGCTTGGCGGCTTTATGGTCGTCGGCAATACCGGCGTGGTGCACATCCGGATCGGCGATCCGTTCCTGTTTCCATCGATTGCGGCGGTCGCCGTAGGTGGCACGCTGCTGACCGGGGGCAAGGGCAGTTACTTTGGCACGATGGCGGGGGCACTGGTGTTGACGCTGCTCACCAGCCTGTTGACCACAATGCAGATGCCGGAGTCTGTGCGCCGTATGGTGCTGGGAGCTACCCTGCTGATTATGATCTCAATCTATGGACGCGAACGTAGATTTCGCCAGTGACGGCTCCCAAGCCTAAAGGACTTGGGCTTGGCCCAAAGCCAAGACAGCCCAACCACGCTTCTTTCGTGGTGCCCCATTCCTCAATCTCGACCCAGCTATCGGCGCCACAAACGACGGTACAGTTCGCAACCGCCAAGATATCGAGGAGTTGATGGCGCTTGGTGCGGTCCATGCGAGGGTCAGGCAGGCCGGCAAAGTGCTCCTGCAAGGTGACGTGCGAGTCATCAATCAGTTTCATACCTCCTTGCGCAACGTCCGGAAGGATAGCACCGGCACGATGCTCTATACCCCCTCAATTAGATGCGATTGCCCGGACGTAATGGGGACTGCGCCAGCACTCGTGGCTAGTTCCGTGCTACAATTTGAGCGATGGCAAAAATAAAGGTAATCCTGACCTGGAACATTCAGGAAGGCAAGCAACAAGAATATATCGAGTTTGCGGTTGGGGAGCTTGGCCCGACACTCGGTGCGTTGGGCATGCAAATCAACGAGGTTTGGTACACGGTCGCCGGCTCTGACCCAGAGATGGTCGTTTCGGGCTATATGCCAAGTATGGCGGCCGCTCGTAAGCTTTTCGGGAGCTACGACTGGCAGCAGCTCAACAAGCGTCTGCAGCAATTTGTCGAAAACATCAAGATCAAGTTCGCCGCGCCCCACGCCCCGTTCCAGATGTAGCTCCATAACAATAGACGTCCCCGTTCAATGCGTTTGAACGGGGATGAAAGGAAGTGTGGCAAGCCACTTAGCTGCGAGTTAGCTAGGCCATTGCGTCCTGCTCCGCCGCCAGCTTCTCGGCTTCCTGAGGCTTCTTGACGACTTCGATCTGAATCGCGATCTTGATCTCATCACCTACCAACATGCCACCGGTTTCGAGCGCGGCATTATAGGTCAGGCCCCAGTCCTTGCGGCTGATTTTGGTCTGGGCTTCGAAGCCGGCGCTGGTGGTCCCCCAAGGGCTCTTCGCCTGGCCGTTATACTCAGTGTCTAACACGACTTCCCTGGTTACATCGCGAATCGTTAAGTCACCAATGATCTTGGCCTGGCTTTCCCCGTGGCGCTCGACGCGCTTGCTCTTAAAGGTCAGCGTGGGGTACTTCTCGGCATCAAAGAAATCTGGGCTGCGGAGGTGGGCATCGCGCTGTGGCTCGCGTGTGTCGATACTGGCAGCATCAATCTGAACGTCTACCGCTGAAAGAGTCGGATCGGCTTCGTCGATGTTAACGGTGCCGGAAAATTTTGCGAAACTGCCGCGAACGGTTGAAATCATCATGTGCCGGACGGAAAAGTCAATGGCGGAATGGGCGGCGTCGATAGTCCATTGCATAGTGTGTGCTCCTGCATGCCAAACATGCTATACTACTGTTGCTAAGCAAATATTTCTTGCCTACTACACAAGCATACGCCACGTGGCTGTCGTTGTCAAGTAGGCAAATAAAAAGAAGTTGATTGTAGGGAAGAAGCCAGTTGTACACACCAAGGTGTCCCAGCGGAGAGGTGATTAAACAGAATGAAGACTGAATGTGTATCTGAAGAAGGTCGCGGGCACGAGGTGGAAGCACTGACCGAGTTTTGTCCACAGTATGCACGGGCGATCGATGTTCTAGGACGGCGATGGATGGGCGTGATACTCCGCGTGCTGCTGACAGGACCACATCGCTTCAACGAGATCCTGGGCGTGATTCCTGGTCTCTCTGACCCGACGCTGTCCCAACGCCTCCGCGAGTTGGAAACAGAAGGGCTGGTCACGCGCCGCGTGTTGCCGAACTCACCAGTCAGAGTCGAGTATGACCTCACACCGGCCGGCCGTGACCTCGAACGGGTCGTGCGCGAGATCAGTGCCTGGGCTGCGACGTGGATGTCCACAAGCCCGGCACCTGACCTATAGTGCCGGGCGCGCTGAGTCGTCAGTGTTAGTGACCGACGCAGGTATTGCCGTTGTTATCGCTATTGGTACCGTCGGGGCAGGTCGTATTGTTCCAGATGACACCGCCCAGAAGCGCGCCCTGTGTGGTGCTCATGCTCAAGTTGGCATTGGTTAGGTCCGCATTGGTGAGCTTCACATTGGTCAGGGTCGCGCCAACCAGATAGGCACCGTTCAAGCGAGCACCGTCCAAGTTGGCGTAGCTCAAGATGGCATCAGGCAGATACGCGTAGCTCAAGTTTGCGCCGAGCAACTTGACATTGGTCAGGCCGGCACCGGTCAGGTTGGCATAGCTCAAGTTGGCATAGCTCAAGTCGGCGTGATCCAGACTACAGCCAGCCAAATCCCGTCCACTGAGGTTAGGATAGCCAGTCGTAATATCACAGGGCGGAACTGTCATTGTGGCCGTCGGCTGACTCGTGGCGGTTGCCGTTGTTCGCGCTGTTGCCGTGGTCGTCGGCTGGCTCGTGGGTGTGACCGTCGGTTGGCTCGTGGGTGTGACCGTTGGTCGCACAGTTGCCGTAGCCACCGGCTGGCCAGTGGCTGTTGCCATGGGTGGGATACCGTTTTTGACAACAAATGGCAGGTATATTGATGGCAAAGATGTAGGCGTTGATTGTGGAATGACGCCCGCTTGTGTCACTGCGAAGCCACGTTGAAGAATGAGCAGAATGGTAAAGATAGTCGCGAAGCTGATCAGTAAGAGGCGCTGACGCCAACGGTTCATAATTCCTCCCTGGTGAAAAATAGATAGGGGATCTCGTTTATTCTATACCCTGCAGCCGCGAACGCAAGCACGAAACCGCCCCGGCTTTGTGCCGGGGCGGTTCCACCACTTGAACAATCCTTTATGCTCGCACTGCCACGAGATCAGGAGGGTTCAGTAGCGATAGTGTGCGAAGAATTGCCAGATCAAGGTACTTGCATCGATGTCGAGGCTCGTCAGTCCAAGCCATGGCAAAGGCATACCGCCCGGCCAGGTGTGACCACCATTGATGATGGTGTACAACTGCATCTGGACGCCAGCTTTGCAGGCGCCAATCACGGTCAACTGCTCGGTCGTGCCGTCGGTGAGCACCGTATTGGGGAGGCCGGTCGTGGTGGCAGGCCCAGTGCAAGAGGAGAGCGAGGCCCACATGTTCTCCGCATCGACCGCGCCCATCAAGTGTTGACCATATTTGGTGCTGCCCCACCCGGTATATGAATAGATCGTATCAGCGGTGCCATGAAAGGTAATCAGGGGCATGGGATGCGCCAGCGGGCAGGTATAGGTGCTGGGCATGTGGCCGGAGACGGAGGCAATAGCGGCGAGCTGCGAACTGAGATTGCAGCCAAGCTCCTCGGTCATCGTCGCACCGTTGGAGAAGCCCATCGCATAGACTTGGTGGCCATTAACCGCGAAGGTGCTCCGGATCTGTTGGATCATGGCCGAGATAAAAGCAAAGTCGTCCTGCGGGGCGGTCCCGTCAGTATTCCACACACCGCCCAGGGCATCCGGATAGGTGGCGATGACGTCGTTGCTGTCAGCGACATTGTTGAAGTTGGTGAGGCCAGCCATGCCTGCACCATCATCGTGGGAAGCGTGGATGGCGACAACCAGTGGCAAAGCGGTCGTACCAGTGTAGGAGATGGGAAGATGCACATGGTAGGTGCGTTGATAACCGGCGACGATGATCGTGTAATCCGTGAGGCCGGTCCAGGGTGGGGAGGCATGGGCGGTGTGCAAAGACCCGACCGAGAGACAGAAAATGGACACCAACACTAAAACCATGAAACGTCGCGGTTTCATAACTCCTCCGTGGGAGAGCTAAGCCTGGCCATCCAGCTTGTGCTGAAGCCGAGGCGATACGTTCCCGCCGCATGGCGGGCTATGCCGGTACATAGGGGAGCATCATGGCTCCTCGGTTGACTCAGCCGTCGTCTATTGTGAGGAATTTCACTTGGCTGAGGTCCACACTATACCAAATTCTGACCGATGTGGGGGTGGTACTTTAGTACCGGGTAGCTATAGGCCATGGGGTACTGTTGAGCGTTGTTGGAGCCGGGTGCTGGCAGAGCGAGAGGCGGTAGATAGCAGCACCCGCCTGGCAAATGCCAAGCGGCTGCAATTCTTCAAATTGTGCGTTCCGCCCTTTTGGCGGACCTGCGGCTTAGTGCCGTCCGGGAGCCAACGCGCCGAAGATCGAGGGGGGTAGCTTGAAGCCTG
>JBBRHB010000071.1:0-12556 GCA_038223355.1 Chloroflexales bacterium | reverse complement strand
ATTGACGGGACACAGTGTCCGTATAAGAGTCCAGGATTGCAGCAAAGTCTTCTGGTGCTTCGATGGTAATGTGTTTCAAACGTGACATCAGACTGAGCTTGCCGGCGGGTGCTTTGGCCTCGGCAAAACTTTTTACTAGTTGATAAAGCTCATCTAAATGCTCGTCACTCACACGATCAATTGCGGCCTGTACTAGTTCCTTCGTTGTCATGATAACACCTCGTTCTGCCAACTGAGAATATCATACACCGCAAGGCACTCTGCCGCCGAGTTACCGGTGCAATTGATGGGGGTGGTACAATCCCGCGTTAGGGCGCGATTAATGCCAGGAGTAGGGCACTATGCTTCAACCATTTCGTAACGAGCCATTGACTGATTTTTCGGTTCCCGGCAATGCACAGGCGATGCAAACGGCGCTCAACAACGTACGGCGGCAGTTGGGGCAGACATATCCTTTGACTATCGGTGGCGAGCAGATACACGCGACCGAGACGATGACTTCGATCAATCCTGGGCAGCCAAGCGAGGTCGTGGGGGTGCTGGCCAAGGCGACGGTGGAGCAGGCCAACCAGGCGGTCGAGGCAGCGGCCCACGCGTTCAAGACGTGGAGCAAGGTGCCGTACGAGGAGCGAGCGAACTATTTGTTCCGAGCCGCCGCGATTATGCGTCGCCAAAAGTTCGAGTGGGCCTCCTGGATGGTGTATGAAGTTTCCAAAAGCTGGGTCGAGGCGGATGCGGATGTGGCCGAGGCGATCGACTTTATGGAATATTATGGCCGCGAGATGCTCCGGCTGGGTGGCCCACAGCACGTTGTACGTATTACAGGCGAAGATAATTCGCTCTTTAATATCCCGCTGGGTGTGGGCATTGTGATTCCGCCGTGGAACTTCCCGCTGGCGATTATGACAGGTATGACGACCGCCGCCATAGTCGCAGGCAATACGGTCGTACTGAAGCCCGCTTCGACCTCAGCGGCGCTCTCGGCCCAGCTGGTCAAGCTGCTTAACGAAGCTTGTCACCTGCCTGCCGGCGTGCTGAACTTCGTGCCGGGGCCGGGCGGGTTGATCGGTGATGCGCTGGTTGATCATCCCAAGACACGCTTTATCGCATTTACGGGATCGAAAGAGGTCGGGCTGCGCATCTTCCAGCGGGCGGCAGTGCGGCAGCCGGGCCAGAACTGGCTTAAGCGCACGATCCTGGAAATGGGCGGCAAAGATGCGATCGTGGTCGACGAGACCGCTGACCTGGACTTGGCCGCCGAGTCGATCACAATGTCGGCCTTTGGCTTCCAGGGCCAAAAGTGCTCGGCCTGTTCACGCGCGATCATTGTGGATAGTGTTTATGACGAGGTGCTGCGGCGGGTGGTGGAGCGCAGTCGCGTGCTGACCGTAGGCGATCCGACGCAACAAGGCACCTACATGGGCGCGGTGATTGACCGCAATGCCTTCGACAAAATCAGTGGCTATATCGAGACAGGCAAGGCCGAGGGCCGGGTAGTACTAGGCGGCGAGCGTGGCAATCCCGACCAAGGCTACTTCATCCCGCCGACGATTGTGGCCGACGTACCCGAAGATGGCAAGCTGGCCTGCGAAGAGGTTTTTGGTCCGGTGCTGGCCGTTATTCGAGCACGCGACTTTGATCATGCGGTCGAGATTTTCAATGGCACGGAGTATGGGCTGACTGGAGGCTTGATCTCGAACGATCGTACGCGGCTGGAACGGGCCCGCAAAGAGTTTCATGTCGGCAACCTGTATCTGAATCGCAAAATCACCGGCGCGCTTGTGGGCGCACAGCCCTTCGGCGGCTTTAACATGAGCGGCACCGACTCGAAGGCCGGTGGACCCGATTATCTGTTACTGTTCACACAGGGCAAAGCGATCACCGAGCGGTACTGACGAAGGGCTGAGGACTGAGAGAGGGACCTCATTGCTCTGTCCATTCAGGCTATACTGCTTATAGGTTGGCGTTGGGCTGACTGATGACCAGGAGTTCGGAAGCATGCCACGATTAGAGATCGAAGGAAAAGGCACGTTCGAGGTTGCCGAGGGAACGCGGCTGGTGCTGGCGATAGAGAGTCAGGGTGTCGATATCCTCCATCGCTGTGGTGGAAATGCACGCTGCACAACGTGCCGCGTCGAGTTTACGAGCGGCGAGCCGCAGCGTATGACGGTGGCCGAAAAGAACAAGCTGGCCGAACGAGACCTGCTGGGGAAGGCGCGCCTCTCCTGCCAATGTGTGGTAGACCATGACATGGGCGTGCACGTCTTGATGACGCAGACCAGTGAAAACCTGACCGATCCCGGTGGCCCACCGGCACCCGAGATTACTCCACCGGCCGAATGGACGACGATGGCCTAGCCATCTCGAGAAGCATGTATGCCGTTTGAATTACTGTTTACAATCCGGCTCTGCCATCCTGAAGATGCGCCGCTGCTTGCGCCTTTAATTGTCGCCCTGGCGACTGAAGAAGGGGAGGAACCGGCTATGTCTGAGGAGGTGGAAAGGGTCGTAAGTGCGTTGTTGCAAAGCGGGGCCAGCGATTTCTTGCTGGCCCTGATCGAGGAGCGACCGGTCGGTTGCCTGCAAATCGCCTACCGTCTCTCGACCTGGCAAGCCTTGCCCTATGCCTATATCGAAGACTTTTACCTAGCACCTGAGGCCCGTGGCCAAGGCATCGGGACGAAACTGCTCGATTATGCGTTGCAGCGAGCCGATGGGCAAGGGAGTGACTACGTGCAATTGGATGTCAGGAGCGCGAATACAGCCGCCCGCCGTTTGTATGATCGTTTTGCCTTCCAAGATAGTGGGAGCATCTTGCTGAAGCTGCCTCTGCCGCTGGGTGAAGCCTACGATCCACATATTGCCGAGGTCATGGAAACAGTGCGGCAGTTGCGCGGACAGGATCGGAACGAGACGTGATAGGCCCATTCCAGGCAGTACTGGTTGCGTTACTGTGTTTGCTGCTGATAAGCTGTGCCGCCACAACTCCGACCGCAATGACTTCCGGCAGAGGTCAAGCGCTGGCCACTGCGCCGGGAGAGACGGTTAAGGCGACAGTTGCAACCGCGAGCACAACTGCGGCACAAGCTGCACGACCCACGGGGATCGCTACCACCAGTATGCGCGAGCTTGGAATTGCCGGCGAGGCGTGGGCCAGTGAAGGCAATCCGCAAGCAGCGGTCACGGTCGTTGAGTTTTCGGACTATGGTTGCCCATTCTGCGGACGATACATTAGCTCAACCTACCCACTCATCAAAAAGCAGTTCATCGACACGGGCAAAATCTTCTATGTTTATAAAGACTTCCCCGTAGTGCAACTGCATCCACAAGCCAAGCTCGCCGCAGAGGCCGCGGAATGCGCAGGGGACCAGGGCAAATACTGGCCGATGCATGATCTGCTGTTCGCCAACCAGCAGAGTTGGGACACGACAGCCGCAGTTGCTACAGATGCCTTCGCGGGCTATGCAGCTCAGCTTGGACTCGAGCGGAGCACGTTCGTGAGCTGTACGACAGGACACGTACATGCCGCCGAGATCGAACAAGATATGGCACAGGGAGATCATTTAGGGACGAGCGGCACGCCGACCTTTATCATTAATGGGAAGCAATTGGTCGGCGCGCAACAGGCACAAGCCTTTATTAACGCGATTAATAACGAGCTGAACCACACGCCATGACCCTCACGCCAAGCACATACCCACCCGCAGCCAAAGGTTGGCGACCGACCGATCTCGTTGCTGCTCAGGCCGCTCTTGAACAACTCGACGGTTTACGGAAAGTCGCGCGGAGTGAACTGGGGAGTCTGGCAAGCGTATGCACATTACGCGCTTATGAGGCCGGTACGGCGTTGATGATCGAGCATACGGTACCGCATACACTTTTCATTATCCTGCATGGCTCGGTTGCCTTGACGATTGGCGATCACGACGAACATCCAGCACTGATTACTTTCCTCGGGCGCGGTGACATTTGCGGTGAAGGTGGGCTGTTCGGCACCCGCCACCGGCGGGTCTCGGCGTGGGCCGAGTCGCGAGTGTATGCCCTCCAAGTACAATACACTGAGCTCGAACCGGTGCTATCCAGCCTGCCAACGTTCCAAAAGCAGTTACAGCGATTATTTCGTGAGCGGTTGCTCCAAACGACGCTAGCCAACGTCCCACTCTTCGAGGCATTGAACGCGATCGAGCGGCTAGCCCTGGCGGCCGAACTTGAGGAGCGAACGTTTGAACGCGATGACACGATCATCGAACTAGGCACAGCCAGCCCGTCACTGTACATCGTTGCGAGTGGTCAAGCCGTCATGATGCACAATGGCCGGCCCTTACACGTGCTGGGTCCAGGCGAACTGTTTGGCGAAATCGCAGTCTTGGCCAACGCAGCACAGACTACGGCGATCCGGGCGCTGACACAGGTGCGCGTATTGCTGATCCCATTAGACACCTTTCGCCAGCTGCTACGCGAGCACCCGGAGATTGCGGCCCGCCTAGAGGCGCTCATTAACCGGCGCTACGTGATGGTGACAGACCAGCGCCATCTCGCAACCGTGGCCCTGGCGCTCGAAACGGGACTGGTTCGTGGTCGTAAAGCGTTGGCGCGCATCCCGGCTTTGTGTCCTCCCGACTGCCATTTGTGTGAACGCGCCTGTGGAATACGTTGGGGTGTAGCGCGAATTCATGTGAATGGTGCAGCATTCGGCGACGCCGACGTACTGCGGGGCTGTAAGCACTGCACGTGGTCGCCGGAGTGTGTCGAAGCCTGTCCTGAGGATGCGATCAAGCTGGATGACGACGGCTTTTTATGGGTCAATGATCATTGTACCGGCTGTGCGGCGTGTGCGAGCGCCTGTCCGTATGATGCCATCGAGATGATTCCGCTGTACCCGCCGATCAATAGTCCTTTGAACTGGTTACGGCACAAAATCCAGCCACCACCGCCGCTGCGGCTGCATGCCAACAAATGTGATGGCTGTCACGGTGAAGAGGATCAAGCGTGCATGGTGGCTTGCCCCACCGGATCACTACGCTGGATCAGTTTTACCGACGTTACGCCGTATGGGTATGTGGCCGAGGAAACAGGCACGGCCGCTCTTTAGGCGGCCATCTTTGCCTGGACAAGGCCAAGTAGTCGCTCCACTTCGGTGCTGAGCCCATCGGTTAGACGGCCCACTTCCGCGCGTACCTCGCGCACATAGCGCTGGTCCTCAAGCGTGCGGAGATTAATGTCCACATTGAGCAATGCCGCCTGGGCCGCCGCATGCGCCAGATCGATTGCCGCGCCGACGTCGCTCACAGCGGAGGGATTGCCTTGTTCGATGACCGGCTGGCAGAGCGGCAGGAGGCCAAGCGCCGCCCTGGCGGTGCGCAGCGGCACCTCGGTTGCACGCCGTAGAGCTGCCTGCATGGCGTCGCGGCGGATAGCGGTATCGGCATCCGTCACCCGTGGCAGTTTATAGGCCGCGCTCAGGCGTTTGAAGGCGGACACATCTTCCTCAGCGAGGGACTGAAGTTCGTGGCGTAGCGCTTCGGCCCGGTCAAGCGTGGCCTGCATCACCGTTTCGGCCGCAGCATAGCGCGGCCGGCCGATGGTTAGACGGCAGACCATACTCACGAGGGCCGCCCCCATCGCACCGCTGAGCGCCGCCGCACTGCCGCCACCCGGCGCGGACGACTTGCTGGCCAGTTCATCCAAAAATGCCGTAATGGGCTGATCTAAATTCCACTGTTCCATCTCCGTACCTCTTTCTACAGTCCAACATAGCTGCAGAATAACACAGAGTATAGCGATTTGGCGGCAACGAAAAGAGCCTAAACTGAAGTTCAGGCTCATAGTCAAAGTTCGGGGAAGCTACTCTTCGAAGATCCATTTATCCGTGTCACGTTGGTAAGGGCCGAGCAGTTCCTTACTCGTGAAGAAGTTGGTGACCTCGGTCTGGCCATTGTCGGCGCTATCGGATGCATGGATTAAGTTGCGCCCAATGGATACGGCAAAATCGCCGCGAATGGTGCCGGGTCCGGCCTTGACCGGATTTGTGACGCCGACCGTGCTACGAATCGTTTCGATCACATCCTTGCCTTCGATGGCGATTACCACAACCGGCCCGGACTTTATGTACTCGACCAACCCGGGGAAAAAGGCGCGATCTTTGTGAACCTCGTAGTGCTTGCGAGCAAGGGTATCATCGATCTGCATTAACTTTAGGCCGACGAACCTAAGCCCGCGGGCCTCCAATCGTCCGATCAGGGTGCCAAGCAGCCCACGTTGGAGAGCATCGGGTTTCAATATGACGAGTGATCGTTCCATAGTGATTCTCCGTAAAGAACAGCTAACAACGCGAAAGACCGCCGTTGGCGGTCCTTCGGTTCGGGACGCTAGTGTACTCGATATGCAGGCAGGCAGCAAACGTTAGATCGGCACCGCCTCCGAAATGCGCTTCGCGGCCCTGCGCATTTCGAGTTTGACCATGCCCAAGTTGACGGCACGCTGGGTAATGACCACCAGAATCAACTCTTTGGCCTCGAGCAGCAAAATTGAACCTTGCTCGGCATCAATGATTGCATCAACCAACGATCCAATGCCAATGCGCTTGGTTGACTTATTGATCTCACCGTACACCGCCGCTGACATGGCTCCGAGCACCTCGGCATCTTCATTCTCTACGAGGGTACTGGAGACTACCAGCCCGTCTTTGCCGACCAACAAGCTACCAATAACGCCTTCAATCCGTAATAAATCTTCAACGATACGTCGCATGAGTTAACCTTTTAGCCTTCCAGATGGCTGGTACCACCGGTGTGAGATCCGGAGTCGCGTGCCAGTGTCCAACTATACTCTTCCATGGCCTCGCGGAAGTGATCTTGTTTCATATAGGCGTCGCCCAACAGGCGGTGCAACCGCCGGAGCAGCGCCGGATCGGAATTCGCTGCGATCAACTCCTGGAGATCATCCGCGACCGGGTCAACCAGGGCATTACGCCGTAAGAGCTGTTTATAATGGCCCAAGGCCATTTCCAGATCGCCGGTTTGCTCACTCATGCGTGCTATAGCGAGGCGCATCGTATCATTGTCGGGATCGGCTGCGAGTTGGGCCTGATAGCTTTCGAGGTCATTCGTGCCGGTGTTGACGACCTGGGGGACTGACGAGGGCGGGCGGGCTACTGGCTGATCTATGTCCCATGGCGGTAACGGCTTGGTTACACCGGCAGATTGTCGGGCTTCTAGCGCAGACGGCGTTATTGGCTCTGGCGCCGTAGGTTGGACGGCAGCCGGCACCGATATTTCATGGGCGGCAGACGGGGCTTCTTGCACGGGCTGCGGGGTTGGAGGTTGCGCGACCGGCGCTACTATAGGATCTTCTACGTGCGCGATTTGTTCGGCTGAAGGCAGCGGTGATTCACCTAAATCGAATTGGCTGATCTCTTCCTCTGTAAGACCAAGATCGGCCAAGGAAAATGCAGGCGCATCTTGCGGCGGAGGTGGAGGGGAGGCTGTGCTCGCAGTTGTTTCGGCTGCAGGAGGCAGACCAAACTCGGCAATTTCTTCCTCTGTGAGGCCGAGATCGGCCAGTGAGAAAGGCTTCAACTCCGGTTCATCACTCAATACTGAAGGCACCGGCGCGGCAGGCTGATCTGCCCCTTGCGTCTTTGTAAAGGCGGCAATCTCTTCCTCGCTCAAGCCCAAATCGGCCAACGAGAAGGGCGTCACCTCAGGCTCCTCCGCAGACGCGGCAGGCGCGGGTGTCATCGTGGGATGCTCTTCAGCTGATGCTGGTGGCATGTCAGCAGGAGCAATAGGAGCAGTCTCGGTGGGCGACGCTTCGCGGAGTTCAACATCGTCCAACGAGAAGAAGTCACTATCTGCCGGCTCGGGCTCCTCAGGGGGGGTCGGCGCTGCTCCTGTGTCAGGCTGGGGTCGATTCATGAGTTTATCGAATATCGAGCCTGATTGCGGGGGAGCAGCCGCAGGCGTAGCCGGTTGCTGGTTGCGCCATGCTGGTTCTTGCCAGTCAAAATCGACCGGCGCATCATCAGTAATGGTTGCGGGCTGATCAGCATGCATGTCAAGATGTGCCGGCGCAGGCTCGTTGAAATCATCGAACGAGAAGGGTTGGACACCGCCCGGTTCGTCAAGACTGAAGGGCTGCAGGTTACCAGCATGCTCATCGAAGGTAAAGGGTTGGACAGTGGCATCATCGAAGCTCACCGGGGTAGTTGAAGTTTGCTTCCCATCATCTGCAGCTGTGCCCTGCGGTGATGCCGGCTCATCGATACTGAAGGGATCGAAATCGCCCGTCGGCTTGGCGTCATCGAAGTTCCAATCCTCGAAGGAGAATGGCTTGATGTCACCGAATTCATCGGCGTCGTCCGGCTGGGCAGCCTTCGGCGGCGTATCATAGATACCCGGCGTTGGTGTATGAGCTGTGGCACCGTTGCTCTCGGTCGCAGGAACGGTTTGCTCATCAAAGGCCAGTAAGCTGGCCAGTAGATCATCATCGTTTGGCGCGGTCGTGGCCTGGGCGGGCGTTGCTACCAGAGTTTGAGCCGGCGAGGTTGATGGTGGCTGAGCCGCCTGCTCCGCTTCGACCGATATGCCGCTGAGCCATGAATCATCAAAGAAGTCATCATCAATGGGGCCGGCAGGAACTGTGGCAGTTGCACTGGCCGCTGCCTGCTGCTTCATCCAGGCCGAGAGATCAAAGGCCGGCAGCTGTGGCTCATCGCTACGGACCGGCGGCAAGACATCGAACAAGGCATGCGCCATAGCCAGCCGTGGGTCCTGGTGGGCCGCACGCTGCCACATGGCTTCGCCCTCAGGCTGACCGCCTGCTAAGGAGAGATAGCCAAGAATCAAGGTCGGCTTATGCAGTTCTGCCTGATGATCCAAACACTCCCGGCACCAATCGGCTGCCTCGTCCTCCTGCCCATCACGCCACAACGCCTCGGCCAGCGCTGTGCGCACATCATTGCGCTCCGGCTCGGTATCTAGCACGGCGCGGAACTCATCGATCGCCTGGGCATACATTTGGCCACGGGCATACAAGCGACCCAGGCCCGGGCGACTCAGACGAAACTGTCCGGGCGAGCCGGGGGTTTCGGCATAGAGGCGCGTCAACTGCGTGCGGAGTTCGGTCAGATTCGGCTGAATTTCCAGGGCGCGCTCAAAGCTACGAATTGCCTCGACCCGTTGCTCAAGCGCCTGATGGCCCAAGCCAAGCCCATAGTAGGCGGCGATGTTTTCGGGGTCGGCCAGCAGTACGTGCTCGAAGGCAGCTAACGCTGGCTGCGGTTGGTTAGCATTGAGATAGGCTTCACCCAGCAGCCGGTGACCTTCGATCAGCTCGGGAACGTACTGTAGAATGTGTTGTGCAATGCCGATCGCTTGATCCGCAGCACCGGTTTCCAGCGCACGATTGGCTTGTTCGAGCAGCGACTGGAGCGGCACATTTGCCATACATCTCTCCTTGCGGCGACCACCTACGCGGGCGGGCACATAATGAAGCGTTGGGATAAAGATGCCCACAGCGTCTTGCATGCGCGATGCCCGACTGGTATGCAACCGCCATGAGCAGACAGAACGCCCATCGGTCATCTGTTGGGTCAGTGTAGCATACGCCTACATAACGATCAAGCAATGTGCGGGCCGTCACGATGGCGCAAAAGTCCTACGGGCGGACCATACCGGAGGAGAGCAGCTGCACGGTAAAGTCCCGTGATTATATCCAACACGTCCCCCCACCACATAGGACTTGGGAGCCCTACCCACTGCTTGGTTGCTAGCGTAGACTCTCGTTACCTTCTAGCCCATGTGCAGTACAAACTTGTTGCAATCTGTAAGCTGAGCGTGGCCGGATGTTGATAATAAGGTACAACGCATGGTACGCACGCTCGAGATACAAAAGCAGATTTTGTATGTGACCGGCTTGCCCCGTTCTGGCTCCACATTGTTGTGCCAGTTGCTGGGGCTACATCCCGACATTTATAGCACCGGCCATAGTTCGCCGCTGGCACCGCTGTTAGAAAACATCCGACATAGTCTCAGCGACAACCAGTTTCTGCTGGCCCAACTCGACGTCGATTTTGATCTTGCCTACCGGCGATTGGTTAACGCGTACCGCGGTCTCATCACCGGCTGGTTTGCCGAGACAGAACTGCCGTGCGTCGTTGACAAAAACCGCGGTTGGCTCGCGATGGTTGAGACGGTCAAGCTGCTCGATCCCAACTTCAGAATGATCGTCTGTGTTCGTGATCCGCTGGCCGTGTTTGGGTCAGTGGAAGCGCAGCACCAAAAAACGCTATTACTTGACTTTCCCGATCATATCGCGGCCAATTCGGCCTATGATCGAGCGGACAGCTTGTTTGCGAATGCCGGTGTGATCGGCGCGCCGATGCGGATGCTCGAACATCTGCAGGATATTGGTGACCGGACGCTCGCCGACCGCATCTTCTATGTACGCTTCGAAGATTTGGTGCGTGCACCACGCGAGACCATGCGCGCTATTTATAGCTGGAGCGGCTTGCGCGACGCGCCATTTGACCCCGAGCGACTGCCGGTGAAGCCGCACGAGAGCGATAGCTATTACCGCTTCAAGTACCGGCACGCGACGCACGGGCAACTCAGCCAACCGGAGCCCCATCCGGTCTCGGCGCGCATCGCCCAAGAGATCGTCAAAAAATACGGCTGGTTCTACCATCACTTCTATCCTGAGCTTGATGTAGCAATCCAAGTATGAGGCGGCTACAACGCACTCCTTTCGTTATTGTAAAGCGAGACATAATGACACTCCAATTGCCACAACGTCCATCGCCTTCCCAACCATTTTGGGAAACGGCTGACCCATCGTCCAACGACACGAGACAGCTACTGCTCCCTTTGCTGACAGTACAGGTAACACCCGTGCCCCACAAGTTGCTCGGCCCGCTGCTCGCGTTGACCCAACGACTGCGAAACAGTACGCACTCGCCCGGCAAGCGTCGCCAGCGACGGCTCGCACGGTTGACGATCTGCGCACTGCTTGCGACAGCCACGGTGCCACTCATTGAACGAGCGACCGTGCATGCTGCAACCTTCAACGTGGCGTGTACCACGACCGACTTGATTGCTAAGATTAATGCGGCGAACGATGAAGTTACTAATCCCGGCCAGGATATCTTAAGTCTGAGCGCCGGCTGTACCTACGTGTTCGCAGCGACCGATAACTTCTGGTATGGCCCGAATGCCCTGCCTGCCATTAGCAGCGATGTGGTCATTGATGGCAACGGCGCGATCTTACAGGTTGATTCGTCCGTCACGCGCCTGCGCTTTTTCTTTGTCGGCGCCAGCACCGCCAACTTTATCAGTCCTGGTACCGGCACGCTGGCCTTGCGCAATCTCACGCTTACCGGTGGCAAGCAACTGGGTGGTGATGGATCGGGCGGCGGGGCGGGCATGGGCGGTGCCATTTTCAACCAGGGTGCCCTCACCCTTGATCGCGTGACGCTAAGTAATAATCATGCGTATGGTGGCAATGGTGGGGTTGGCCCCCTCGGTGGCGGTGGCCTCGGCAGTAACGCGACCGGACGAGACGGCGGCGGCTTTAGCGGCAGTGTAACGCCTGCTGCTAGCTGTAGCCTGAGTAGCGGTGGCCTCGGCTTTGCAGGCAATGGCGGCGGCGGCGGCGGCGGCGGTGGTTTCGGCTGCGGCGAGAATGGTGGGGCCGGCGCATCATCTGCGGGTGGCAATGGCGGTGGTGCCACAAATGGGATGGGAGGCTTTGCCGTTGTGGGGTATGGCAGCTCGGGGCAGCCCGGCAATGGCAGCGGGGCCGGCGGCTACGGATGGCAAGGGAATCCCGGCAGTAACGGGGGCTCGTTCGGCAACGGTGGACTTGGCGGCACCACCGCTCCCGGCACAGGCAATGTAGATGAAACTGGCAGTGGCGGTGGTGGCGTTGGCGGCGGTGGTGGTGCAGCCTATTACAGCGCGGGCGGCGGCTTCGGCGCAGGCGGCGGCGGCGGCAGCTTCATCAGATCCAGCACGCTCAAGCTTGGCTACGCCGGTGCCGGCGGCTTCGGCGGCGGGGGCGGCTTCGGGCAGTACGGGGCACCCGGAGGCTGGGGGGGAGGCTATGGGAGCAACACCAGCGGGGCCGGCGGGGCAGGGTTTGGTGGGGCCGTCTTTAATCAAAGTGGGGCGCTGACCATCGTTAACAGTACATTGGTCAGTAACAATGCCATTGGTGGTAATGCCGGCGACGCGAACGCCGGCGTGGGTGCGGGCGACGGAGGTGCCATCTTCAATCTGAACGGGACGCTCGACATCCGCTACAGCACCATCGCCAATAACCAGGCTGGTACGGGGAGTATCGGTAATCCGGGGACACCCGACGGTGGCGGGATCTATAATCTAGGCTATGACAGCGCGACGGCCTTTGCCGCCAACCTTACGCTGGTCGGCAGCATCATTGCCAATAACGTGGGAGGTAGCGATCTGGCATCTGACCAGCCAGCCACGACGAACGCTCCCGCCTTACACGCGACTCCCAAGCGTCATGTCGGCAAGCCGGCCCAGAAACCAGGACGGAA
>JBBRHB010000070.1:0-12599 GCA_038223355.1 Chloroflexales bacterium | reverse complement strand
GGCGGTCTGATCGAAGGGGGCAGTGAAGACTTGGAGTTCGGCGAGGGTGTGCAAGTCGAGAATTTTGCCTAGCTCGGTGCCGGGGAGGACGAGGGTGCCGACGGCGTCTTCGCGCAGGGTGGGCACAAAGATGCCACCGACAGTGGTACGCAGAGCTTCGGTCTTGCCAACGTCGATGGCTTGCTCCGGAGGAGCAGGCGGCGCAGGGAGGGCGAGGACGTCTAGGGTATGAAGCGCGCGTTCGAGACCCTGGGCGTTGCGCTCGGTCCAGTACATTTCCTTGCCCGAACGACCGCCAACTTCGACATTGGTAACTTTGATGCCCAGCGAACCAGCGTAGGTGGTCAGGCCGCCGGGCTTGTTGGGCGCATTGCTGATAAATGGCGCGCCCAGGTCGGCGGCAAGCTGTTCGGAGCCGGCGAAGCGTTTGACGAAGGCGTTGATGCACCAGGTGCCACCGCCATGCAGGTCGATGACGACATCACTGTCGGCGATTAAGGGGGCAAGGTGGGCGGCCACGCGCTCGGTATGCGAGCCGGTCGGGTTGCCCGGGAAGACACTGTCGAGGTCAACGGGATTGGGCGAATCGATCCAAGAATTGCGGCGTTCGACCTCGGCGGCGAGGGCGTTGGCGGTGAAGATAACACGCAGGCGTCCGGTGAGCTGCTCGATAGGGTGCTGGCAGAGCATTTTGATCGCCAGGGCCGACCAGGGTCCTTCGTCGCCGTGGGTGCCGGCGATGAGGGTCACGCGCGGGCCGGTGGTACCGACTTCGCCATACTTGAGCGGGATGTATTGCGAGGCGGCGTGGGCGGTCAACTGGAGTTCTTTCCAGGTCAATGACTCATAGATCGTTTTCAAAATGGCATGCTCCCGGCACTAACGTAAAGGGGTATTTGTTCTCCACAGGCGGAGAACGGGGTCTATTCTACCTGATATAGTGCATCCGCAGGAGCCGCTGCTTCTTCAGCGATAAAGGATAGGCACTATAATTCACTTGGTCGCATTTGCGATGCAGATCGAGGATTAAATGCAAATCGGTATTGACAGTTTCGTAGCAGCCCTTCCAAACTCTCCGACAGAAGGTGCACTCGACCCCAGCGAACGTATGCGTGATCTGCTCGAAGAGATCGAGCTGGCAGATCAGGTGGGGCTGGATGTCTTTGGCATCGGAGAACACCATCGGAGCGAGTTTCTGGACTCGGCCCCGGCTGTTATCCTGGCCGCCGCTGCGGCGCGGACCAAGCGCATCCGGTTGACCAGCGCCGTCACTGTGCTGAGCGCCGCCGATCCCGTGCGCGTCTTCCAGGAGTTCGCCACCCTCGACCTGATCTCGCAGGGCCGGGCGGAGATCGTCGCCGGGCGCGGCTCCTCGATCGAGGCGTTTCCACTCTTCGGATTCGATCTGAACGACTATGACTCCCTATTTGCGGAAAAGCTCGACCTGCTGCTCAGAATCCGCGACAATCCTAGCATTTGGTGGTCAGGCAAGCATCGGGCTCCGCTCACGGGAGAGGGCATCTACCCACGACCTTTGCAAAACCCTTTTCCCATTTGGGTCGGCGTGGGCGGCACACCGTCTTCGTTTGCACGCGCGGGCGCGCTGGGACTGCCTTTGATGGTGGCAATCATCGGGGGTGAACACCGCCGTTTCCGCCCGCTCATTGATCTCTACCGCGAAACGGGCCTACGTGCCGGTCACTCGGCAGAGAAACTGACCGTCGGTATCCACTCGCTTGGTTACCTTGCCGATACGACGCAGCAGGCCGCAGATGACTTCTATCCGGGGTATGCGCATACCTTCGACAAACTCGGCAGGGAGCGTGGCTGGCCACCGACAACCCGCCCCCAATTCGAGGCCCTACGGGGACCCACGGGAGCGCTGCTGGTCGGTGACGCCGAGACGGTTGCAGAGAAAATTCTGTATGTGAATGACGTTCTGGGCGGAATCTCGCGCTTTACCTTCCAGATGAATGCTGCGGCGCTTGCGCGTGTACAGATGCTGCACGCCATTGAGATTCTTGGCACCCGCGTTGCACCAATCGTCCGGGAAGGGGTCAAGCAACGATGATAGCTGTGCTGCTTACTTGGTTGATCCGCTACGGGCATGTATTGAGTGGTGGTGTGTGGGTTGGTGGTTATGCCCTGATGGTGCTTGTGGTGGTGCCGCTTATGGCAAAGGGCACACATGAGGTGCTCAACAGCCTGGCAATACGTGCCGTGCGCGTTTTGACCTATGCCGGTATGTTGACCATCGCCTTTGGCATCGTCCTGATTTCGCGCACGCGCGGCGTGGGAAACCTGCTGCATGGCGAGTGGGGCGGGATCGTTATCATGTGTTTGGTGATCGCGATTGCACTGCTCGGCCTGGGGGATGGTGCGCTGCGGCCGGCATTGCGTCGTCTTGCGACGACCGGTGATGCCAAGGCCGCTCGTCGCTACGCGCTGCTGGGGTTTGGTCTGACGATATTGGCGGTGGGGTTGATGACGCGGGCACTGTATGCCAGTTCTTGAGGTGCTATTGCTGCCTGAGCTTCGAGCCGCTTTGGCTCTCAGCCGGTGCCGGAAGCGCCCATAATGCCGGGCCGGTCTGCACGTCTCCGGCGGCGAAGAAGACGAAGCGACCCGCGAGCGTAAATTCAGTTGGAGTCGAACTGCCCGCTCCCGGCACGACATCTTGGATCATATAGGTGCCTGCCGCCGTCCCATCACTGCGCCATGGCTCGTTGCCGTGGACGCCGTTGGAGTCTTGGAAGAACAAGGTACTATTGATATTCGTGAGTTGGCTCGGCAAGCCGTTTGGACCCGGCGTACTATCTTTGACGAGATAGGTTCCAGCTGCTGTCCCATCGCTACGCCACAGTTCCCAACCGGTGGTCTGCGTTTGCGCGACGAAAAAGAGGTTACCGTTCACGCTCGTTAGGTCGGAGCCGCCGTGCGCGACGACACTAAGTTGGCGGGTGCCCGCTTTTGTACCATCGCTGCGCCAGGGGAAGAAATCGATATTTGCAGTAAAGGCGCTAAAGAAGAGCGTGCCATTGACATTCGTCAGCGACTCAGGACTGCTCGTGCCGGGGAATGTAATCGGAACTTGAACAGTACCGGCAGCCGTACCATCGCTCTTCCACAATTCGATGCCGTGTGTGCCGTCATCGGCCGCAAAGAAGAGTTCATTATCCACAACCGCAAGCGCCGACGGTCCTGAGCCATTGGCACCTGGATTGATATCCTTAACCAAATACGTGCCCGGAGCGGTCCCATCACTGCGCCACAATTCGGAGCCATGCACCCCATCATCGGCCCCAAAATAGGCGATGCCCTGGAGGGGTGTCAACTGCGTGGCTAACGAGCCAAGGAAGCCAGCCTTGATATCCTTGACTAAATACGTGCCCGCAGTTGTGCCATCACTGCGCCACAATTCGTCGCCAGAAACGCCATCGTCCGCGATGAGCAAGAGCGTGCCGTTGAGTTTGATCGGGTGAGATGGAAATGGACTCGCAACAGGATTGATGTTTTTGACCAGAAAGGCTGGTCCTGTCGCCTGCGTCCGCCACGCGGGCATGACGGCGAACAGAACAACAAACATGACTGCACATGTGATTAAGCGAATGAAGGAAACCCGGCTAACGAATGACATGGCCACCCTCCTACACGACCACATTATTGCACGCACCGCAGTTCCGGCGGATCACGTGATGAGCAGCTTGTGGTTGTAGCCGATGGATGAGGCGCAGCATTTAGGGACCACTGACGGGCAGCGAAAACCAGAAGGTACTACCGACACCGCCTTCGCTCTGCACCCAGATGCGGCCGCCATGGGCTTCGGCAATCAGGCGGCTGCTGTAGAGGCCGAAGGTCATCCCCTGTGGTGCGCCAAGCGGGCGAGCGTGGTACTGCTTTTCAAAAAGGTGCGGGAGGGCGTCAGGGTGGATACCGATCCCTTGGTCGGCCACGGAGACCATGACGTGCTGGCCGGCGCTGAAGGCCCGAATGAGCACCGGACTGTCCGGCGGCGAGTATTTAAAAGCATTCGTGAGCAGGTTGACAATCAAGCGTTCGAGATGGATTGGGTCGGCGTTGAGCGGCAGTTCACCGACAGCATCAACCGCGAGCCGCGACTGTTCCTGCGGTGAAACGTTCTCTGCGATGCTTAGCGTCAGCACCGCGACAAGGTCAATCGCTTCCAGGTTCAACAGCACCTGGCCCTCTTCGAGGCGGGTTCGATCTAGCACGTTTTGGATCAAGCGGTTCATTCTTCGGCCGCTCTGGAGAACAGCCGCCGCATCCGCAGCCACACGCTCAAGGCCCGGCTGCTGCACCACCAAGCGCTCCATGTGCTGGGCATAACCGAGGATGGCCGCCAAGGGTGTGCGTAGATCGTGGGCAAGCAGGGCAAGGAACTCTTCCTGGCTGCGTTGCAGTCGTTGCACCTCGGTGAGGTCGTGAAAGGCTACGACCGCACCAACCACCTGGTTATCGACGATGATCGGTGCTGCGGAGTAGGATACCGGAAAGACGCTATGGTCTTGGCGCGTAAACAGGGCGTGCTCGCTGAGGTACGTCACGCTGGATTGCAAGACATCCATCAGTGTGAAAGCGCTCGGGAGCTTGGTGTCGGGCGATATCGCCAGCGGCAGAATGGCAGGCGCTGCTTGGCCAAGCAGTGCGGCTTCCTGCGACCTCAACAAGGCCTCTGCCGCCGCGTTGACAAAGGTGATGCGAGCGCTATCATCGATCGCATAGACCCCTTCGGCCAGACTACCGGCAATCGTGCGACTGAAGGCGAGCTGGCGCTGGAGCCGGTCGGCTAGGGCATGCTCACGCAGGCTACCAAGGAGCAATTGCTCGTTGACTTCCCAAAACTCCGGAGGTTCTGACAGGCGGGAGGCTGTCCGCAGCGCGGTGCGGTTCGGTTCCACATACTCGGGTGCCACCATTAGTCGTCTTCCCAGGGGGTGAGCTTCTGAAGCTGACTATTGTGAGCTCGACGCTCCTACCGCTCCACCTGAGCCACGACCTGGTAGCTGCTAGGGACTGCTTCGTCCAAACGGATGGTAGACAAGAACTACCACATCATCATACTCCATACTCCAATACCCCGTAGACCGGCAAGGCGGGCATGTTGACAAGCGGGAGGGCCGATTGTAGAGTAGGCTGGCTAGATTAATTAGGAGACTCGGCTCCAGAGATGCCGAGACCGGTGGAGGCAGTCGCAAGTTATTGCGCTGCCTCTATTGTGTGTGGGAGGGCACTATGGAGCAGGCTTTGATGGCGGTACCCGCGCTGCTGTTAGTGAGTGCGGTGGTTGCGATGCTGGTCCGGCGCGTACGGCTGCCCTATAGTGTTGGCTTGTTGCTAACCGGGTTGGTACTGGCTAGGACACCCCTTGCGTCCGGCGTACACGTGACCAAAGAGTTAATTTTCACCGTGCTGTTGCCACCGCTGGTCTTCGAGGCCGCGCTGGCGCTTGACTGGCGGGAGTTGCGGCGTGACCTGTGGGTGTTGGGGACACTGGCGACGGTGGGCGTCATTATATCGGCGGCAGTGACGATGATCGGGATGTATTATCTGGCAGGGTGGGGGTGGGGCGCGGCAGCAGTCTTTGGGGTGTTGATTGCGGCGACGGATCCGGTGGCCGTGCTGGCGACGTTTAAGGAAGCGGGGGTCGTGGGGCGGCTGCGGTTACTCGTGGAAGCAGAAAGTTTGTTGAATGATGGGACGGCAGCAGTCGCGTTTACAGTGGCACTGGCGTTCGCAGTTGGGCAGCCGTTAGGTGGCGTGGCGGTCGTGCTGCTGGTGTTGCGCATGGTGGGCGGGGGCATCGCGTGCGGCTTACTCGTCGGAGGTGTTTTAATCTTGCTGGCCGGACGCACGAGTGATCATTTGGTTGAGTTGACGTTCACAACGGTTGCGGCCTATGGTGCGTTTATGCTGGCCGAAGGGCTGCATCTTTCGGGCGTCTTCGCGACACTGAGCGCGGGAGTGCTGGTGGGCAACGTAGGGCTGCAGCAGGTGTGGTCGGACAAGGGGCGAAGCTCGGTTGAAGATTTCTGGGAGTACCTGGCGTTCGCCGCAAACTCGATGATCTTTTTGTTGATTGGCATTCGGACGGCGCAGTATGGGCTGCTGTCTGCCTTGCCACCGGCGGTGATCGCGATTTTCCTGGTGCTGGTTGGCCGGGCCGCGGCGATCTATCCCTGTGCCGCGCTGTTCAGACGGACGAGGCAGCAACTGTCGGGGCCGCAACAACATGCGTTATGGTGGGGAGGGTTACGCGGGGCACTGGCGATGGCGCTGGCACTGGGGCTACCGGTAGGAGTGCCGCAGGGGGATATGATTGTGGCGGTCACGCTGCTGGTGGTTACGTTTTCGGTGTGCATCCAAGGGCTGACGGTGGTGCCGGTGCTGCGGTGGGTCGGCGCATTCCCAGTCGATCCGCCGGCGGAAGAGGCGTTGGCAGCGTAGGGCTGGTATATTCATCGGTAGGGCCTCATTGGGCGGTCGCCGGCAACATGAGTGTGAACGTTGAACCGCGGCCCGGTTCGCTCATAAGTGTAATCTCGCCTCCCAGCATGCGAGCGTATTGCTGACTAATAGTTAAGCCCAAGCCCGTGCCGCCGTAGTAGAGCGTGGTTGATTCATCAGCCTGGGTGAATGGCATGAACATACGCCCACACTGCTCAGGCGTGATGCCGATGCCGGTATCGCTGACGGCAAAGCGCAGCCAGCGACTTTTAGCATACTGCGCGATCGTGACGGCCAGGGTAATCTGACCGTGCTCCGTGAATTTGGCCGCGTTGCTCAGGAGGTTAAGCAACACTTGCTTGATCTTTTGCTCATCCGAGTGCATCTCCCCGAGGTCGGGTGCGCGCGTGATGATCAGCGTGTTCGCGTTCTGCGCTAGCAGAGGTTGGGTCATTGCCACGGCGTTCTCAACGAGTTCTGCGACATCGAATGAAGCGAGGATGCTCGGCATCTTGCCGGCTTCGATCTTGGAGAGGTCAAGAATATTGTTGATGATGGCCAGCAGGTGTTTGGCCGGACGGAGAATTTCCTGCAAGTCGGGGAGGATCGCGCTGAAGCCACGGGCGGGTGCCTCTAGCTGCAGCACCTGAGTAAAGCCGAGGATCACATTAAGGGGGGTGCGTAGTTCATGTGACATATTTGCTATAAAGGTGCTTTTTGCTTGATTGGCAGCGGTGGCGGCGGCACGCTCGATCTCTTGGGCGCGTTCGCTTGCTTGTGCCGCCAAGAGCCCACGTTGCGTGCGTTGTACCACCCGCCAGAGCAGGCCGAGTAGGAGCAGACCGAAGGCAAAGACAATGGGCGTTAGCACGAACACGAAGCGCTCGACCATAGCGAGGGTATCGACCTGGTGCGATGCCAGCGCACGGTACTCTGTTGCGGCTTGATCCACACGCTGCTCGATCTGGCTGAAGACCGGGTCGACATCTCCAGTATCAAGCGCCACGACCCGCGCGAGGTCCCCGGCATCCACGGCTTGGAACATGTGGACAGTAGCAGTGCGGTAGCGGGCATGGTCAATCAGGAGCTGGTCTACCAGTACTCGAGCAGCGGGGCTGCCAATGGCCCGAACGTTGACCAGGGCCTGCTCTAGAGCGGTCTCAGCTGCCTGATGGGCCGCGAGCGGTTCCGGCCCCGGTTCGAGACGATATTTGCGCTCTAATGACTCTTCCGCTCCGACCCAATAACGGGCTTCAGTGAATTGATCACTTAGACCGGTGGCATGCTTGACATCTTGAGTAACGCCTTGGGTGAGCCAGGATGTACCAAGGGCAAAGCCCGTCAGCAGCAAGAGAATAAGGGCCAGTGCAGCTGAAATCCATGGCCCAAGCTGCCGGAATGTAGGCCGTTGCCAAGGCAGCCAAGCCCTTGATGCCGTGCTCAGGGCGGGAGTACGGCTACCTGGAATAGTCGTTGAAGCGATGGAGGGGTCTTGCATAGGGGTCGATCCTCTTGAAAGGAAGCAAGCTGGCGCTGCTTACGACACCGTCCAGCGCTGAATCGTGGTGATTAAGTCGGGGTATTCGAAGGGCTTGGAGAGGTAGTCATTGAAGCCTGCTTTGAGGATGCGTTGGCGGTCGCCGGACAAGGCGAGGGCCGTCACAGCTACGACCGGAATCGTGGCGAGGTCCGGGTCGGCCTTGAGCGCACTGATGGTACCCCAGCCATCCAATACGGGCATTGCCATGTCGAGCAGAATGAGGTCCGGCCGCCGTTCCAGCGTTTGTAGCAGGGCAACCTGACCATTCTCTGCGATGCCAACAGTATGGCCGGCGAAGGTTAGCATGCGTGTGAGAAACTTGCGATTTCCTTGATCATCATCGGCGACGAGGATATAGGCCATAGTGGCTTGCTCCATGTGAAAGAGGTCCGAGACCACATGCTCGCTGAGGGACATCTTATGTTAAATATAGCATACCAAGCTGGCTAGACAGCTTGCAGGTGAGGGACCATTAGTCCGGCCAGAAGTAACCGTCCTGATTTGAGCTACTGAGGACTAGCACCGCTAGATAGCTTGTACTACCGGTCGAATGAGAATCAATTAAGAAACTGCAACACTCATCGGTTCGGCCAAAGCAAAGTGGTCATATGTGTTCAGCCTAGCGGCGTGTCAGAAATATTTGACATCTGCGGCAACGGAGTATATACTTTGGTATGTCATATATTTTTGACATAAAGTCCGGTATAACGGACAGCAAGCGATACGGAGAATATGTATGATTCTGTCATTTCGGGAGAAGAGTCTGTGGCTAATGTTCGTTAGCCTGGCCGGGTGTTTCGGTTTCTACTTCGTAAGGGTGTTGCCGACGGATACGGTGAACGTGATGCCGCAGCACGTAGTGTTTTTTGTGGTGGTGGTCGTCATGCTCGTGGTCATGCAGATAGTGGGGCACGCCGTGATCGCGATCGTGGACCGACATACGGAGACGGATGAGCGGGACCAGATGGTCAACTTGAAGGGCACACGCAACGCGGCATATGTGCTGGCGACGGGTGTCTTCCTGGCGCTCTGCACAGCACTGTTGACGGAGGGCAACTTCGTTTTCGTGCACGTACTGCTAGGGTTCTGGGTGCTCGCTCAACTCGTGGAGCTCGGGTCGCAGCTGTTTCTGTACCGGCGGGGTGCATAGGCGATGGGCAAGCGTGGCAGTTGCGTCACGAACGACATCCGCACACTCCGTTTCCATCAGGGCGAGATGACGCAGCAAGAGCTTGCGGATCGCGTCGGTGTCACCCGTCAGACGGTAAACGCCATCGAGGGGAACAAGTACTCTCCGTCGCTGGAAGTAGCATTTCGGATCGCGCGGGTGTTCGACGTCCCACTGGAGCGGGTTTTCCAGTACAGGGAGGAGTGAGCTGAGATGCCGCTAGGGACCTCTTACCTTGAATTCTGCAAACCTCTCCTGGTCGTGGTCAACTCGGGTTGCAGCGTCGCCCCACGTTGTGATAAAGTCGTCATGCAAAAGACCCTAGAAGCACTAGGAGGTAGCCATGATAGCGTCGTTGCCACGCGCACTCCCGCGCATGTCCGTTCGGCTGCTCGCGGGACTTCTCCCACTCGTGCTGATCATGTCATGGGTGGTGCATCATCCGATCCCGTTTGCCGTATCCACGACAACGGTGCCCACCTTCCCGTCCAAAACCGTCGTGCCATCAAATTGGGGCAAGCTGCCCCTGTCGTTTGTGCCGAATACTGGGCAGGCCGCTCCGGCGGTGCGGTTCCAACTGCGGGGCCCAGGTGGGACGCTCTTCTTTACGCCGCAGGAGATTGTGCTGTCGTTGCCGACGAGTGCAGGTGCGCGGGCGGCGCGCCGGGGGCAGGGGCAGATGCTGAGTGATCGGCCAGGGCAGCATGGGGCAGGCCAGGTGCCGACACCGGCCCCAGAGGTGGTGCGCCTGCAGTGGGAGAGGGCAAACGCCAACTCCGAACTGGTGGGCACGGAGCAGTTGGCAGGCGTGGTCAATTCTTTCGTCGGTAACGACCCAACACACTGGCGCACGCAGCTACCGACGTACAGCGGGGTGATGTACAGAGGGTTGTATCCAGGAATTGACCTGCACTATGATGGCTATGAAGGGCAGATGGAGGGGACGTATAGCGTGGCACCCGGGTCGGACGTCGGGCTGATCCGCTGGCACTATCGTGGTGCGCGCGCGGTGAGCGTGGATGATGCTGGCAACCTCGTCGTGACGGTGGGGCAGGCCGCCGGGAGCAACGACCAGCATGAACGACCCGCTGCACGTCAAACGATCGTGGAGCGAGCGCCGGTTGCGTGGCAGGTGACAGGGGGGCAACAGCGGGCGGTCGCGGCGCGCTACGCTGTTTCGGCTGATGGCGGGATCCAGTTCGAGATCGGCGCCTATGACCACCTCCATGTGCTGACGATCGACCCCACGATCACCTGGAGCAGCTACCTCGGCGGCAGTGGGAGTGATGGGGGTGCTAGCATTGCGGTCGATAGGAACGGCAACGTGCTGGTCACGGGCGAGACCTCTTCGCCGAACTTCCCGGTGATCAACGCTTTTCAGCCCGCCTTCGGTGGTGGCGATTTTGATGCATTTGTGACAAAGCTGAGCGCCAGCGGCAGCCTCATGTGGACCACCTACCTCGGCGGCAGCGGGCATGATGAGGGTCTTGGCCTTGCGGTAGACGGCAGCGGCAACGTGTTGGTCACGGGGGAGACCTCTTCGCCGAACTTCCCGGTGGCCAATGCCTTCCAGTCCGCCTTTGGTGGCTATTACAATGCGTTTGTGACAAAGCTGAGCACCAGCGGTAGCCTCGTGTGGAGCAGCTACCTCGGCGGGACCGGCAGTGGTGAGAGTGATGCGGGTTACGGCATCGTGGTCGATGGGAGTAGCAACGTGGTGGTCACGGGCGGGACCTATTCCACGAACTTCCCGACCGTCCACGCCTTCCAGGCGACCCCTGGCGGTGGTCTTGACGCATTTGTCACGAAGGTGAGCGCGAGTGGCAGCCTCGTGTGGAGCAGCTACCTCGGCGGCAGTAACGACGACAATGGCTTCGGCATCGCAGTCGATGGAAGCGGCAACGTGGTGGTCACAGGCAATACTGCGTCCACGAATTTTCCGACCAGTCACGCCGTGCAGGCGACCCCGGGTGGTGGTCTTGATGCATTTGTGACAAGCTTGAGCATGAGTGGCAGCCTCGTGTGGAGCAGCTACCTCGGCGGCAGTAACGAAGATACTGGCTACGGCGTCGCAGTCGATGGAAGCGGCAACGTGCTGATCACAGGCTTGACTGCGTCCCTGAACTTTCCGACCATCCGCGCGGTGCAACCCACTTTTGGTGGTGGTACCTATGATGCACTGGTCGTAAAACTGAGCTCGAGCGGCGGTCTGCTGTGGAGTAGCTACCTCGGCGGCAGCGGTGATGATTATGCCAATGCCATCTCTGTTGATGGGAGCGGCAACGCCCTTGTCACCGGTGTCACCTATTCCACAAATTTTCCGACGGCCAGCGCCTTCCAGGCCACCTTTGGTGGTGGTCGTGATGTGTTTGTGACAAAGCTGAGCGCGAGTGGCAGCCTTGTATGGAGTAGCTACCTCGGCGGAAGCAGTAGTGATGGAGGCCGTGGCATCGCGGTGGCTGGGAGTGGCAACGTGCTGGTTACAGGCCGGACCGCGTCGCCGAACTTCCCGACGGCCAGTGCGTTCCAGCCCGCATTTGCTGGAGGCGATTTTGATGCATTTGTATCACAGATTGCGGAGGGAGGCGGTAGCGCGCTCAACAAGGTGTACATCCCCTTATGCACACATCGCTAGTACGCTGCCTCAGGTAGTGGCCATGGTGCGCCAAGATGTGCTGCGCTAACTTGGGGTGGGTCAGACCGGCGTCCAAGGTAATCATGCTGCCTGCAAACTCACGCTCTCCCAAGACCAGTGGAAGCGCACGACTTTCAGGTGTTTTGTCTGGCATGGCCATGTGGTGGACCACTCGTGCCGTGCGATTCTGCACCAGTTGCAAGAGGCTGGTAGGCTGCCACTCGTCCATCGGGTCCCCCCTTATGATTGAATAACAGTTGGCACGACAATTCACCCGCGATAAGCGGCTCTCCGCTTTTCTGTCAGGAGCTAACGGGATGCGTGGAAATATCTTCAAATCGGTGTACTGCCGGGGAGTGCCCGCACAGATCGTGATCCGAATGCCGAGCTTCAGAGCATCACGTACTCAATATGGCTCGTGATGGCCAACGTTGATAGCGCCCAACTACGCCTCTACAACCAACGGATCGCCGGAACACGATTTGCCGGTCCTTATGAGGTGGTGCACTGGCTAGGAGCGCTTCAGGCACAAGATTATCTGCAGGCATTGTGGGCGATCGGCCTTCGAACACAGCAGTCCAGGGTGGCGGACATTGAACAGGCCATCAGTGACGGAAAGATCCTACGGACCTGGCCGATGCGCGGCACCATACATTTTGTGCCGGCGGAGGATGCTCGATGGATGCTGAAGCTCTCAGCACCACGCATGCTAGCGCGGGGTCGGCGGAGACTGGAGCAACTCGGACTTGATGAAGAAACCATGGAGCGAAGTAAGGAGCTTTTTTATAACG
>JBBRHB010000069.1:0-12637 GCA_038223355.1 Chloroflexales bacterium | reverse complement strand
AGTCCTTTCCGGGCGGGCGGAACTCCTGACACGCCAGGTTAAACGTGGGGCAACGACCGAGCAATTGCTCGAAGGTCTCAACGGCATCGTGGCGCAGGTACGGCGTGCTACCCGCCTCAGCGAGGCGCTCCTTGACGTCGCCCAGATCGAGATGGGCGGTTTTACCGTGTCGGCGGAGCAATTCGACCTCGTTGCGATGGTACGGCAGGTGGTCGAGGATGTGCAAACATCAGCACCAGCCCATACCTTTGTATTAGATACTCCACCAACTTTCTCCACTTGGGGCGACGAGCGGCGGCTGGGTGAGGTCATACGTAATTTGCTTGATAATGCCGCAAAATACGCAGCTTCTGACTCCGGTCCTATCGTATTATCCATCGCCACGGTCGATACACCGGCGCGACCACAGCGCATACGCACCTGTGTGCGCGATCATGGTCGTGGCGTAGCAGGCGATGAACTGGGTCGCCTCTTTGAGCGCCAGTACCGCGCCCCCGACACAACAAGGCTGGGTGTCAGAGGCACCGGGCTTGGTCTCTATATTGTGCGCCAAATTGTCGAAGCACATGGCGGTAGTGTCTGGGCAGAAAATGCCGAAGGAGGTGGGCTGCGCGTCTGTCTCGACCTACCCGCGTCTGGCTCACCAGCATGATGCTGCCCGAGCGACAATCACGGAATGAGGTGGCAATGCACATCATTGACCTACGGCCCGACAATCTCACAGGAAGGGAACAAGTAGCTCACCTATTAGTTGACGCCTTCCCACAAGCTTGGCCCGATCTGAGCGCAGCGATGGTCGAAGTCAACGAGTCCCTGGAGCCAGAGCGGGTCAGTCGGATAGCCATTAATGATCAGCAGGCAGTTGTCGGCTGGATCGGCGGCATCCGGCAATACGATGGCCATGTCTGGGAACTGCATCCGCTCGTTGTTAGGCAAGATCGGCGGGGGCGGGGCATCGGTCGCGCGTTGGTCACGGATTTCGAGGAGCGCGTCCGTGAGCGCCATGGTCTCACAGTATGGCTCGGCACCGACGACGATGCAGATCAAACTACCCTGAGCGGTGTTGATTTGTACTCCAACGTCAGTGAGCACATTGTAGGCATTAAGAACCTCGCGCGCCACCCCTACGAGTTCTATCAAAAGCTCGGGTACGTGATTGTCGGCGTGCTGCCCGATGCGAACGGCATCGGCAAGCCTGATATCTATATGGCCAAGCGGGTATGGCGCAGCTGAAGGCAAGAATGTCGTTGCCCTAGGTGGTATAACGAACGGCGACACAGGCAGCCTGTACCTGTGTCGCCGTCGCCTAGAGATCCGGATGTAAACTATGCAGGAATCAGATCCTTGAGACGATTCCAGTCGCGATGCTGGGCTATCGCCGCAATGAACTGCTTGATCGCTGCCTGGATGTTGGCAGCCGAGGGTTCAGGCGCATGATTTGCCGTTTCCTTGAGACTCACGTCCGCTGCTACGTTCGGAATCTTCGTCGCCGCCAACACATTGGCTCCGGCGCCGGTTGCTCCAATGGCTTTGCCGTGCTTGTAGGCCTCGTTTAGAAAATGAATGGTGTCGCCTTGTCCCTTGAGCGCTTCGGCATTTTGCGCACCGCCCGGCACAATGACCGCATCGTACATGATCGAACCGCCGCTAGTAGTAAACGTTACGTCAGGTACGATATCCTTACCGTCGGCACTCTTGAACGGGCTCAGGAACTTCGACACAATCTGCGAGCGAGCTCCTGCAGCCTTGAGTGCTGCTTGGATCGCCGTCAACTCGGCCATCTCAACGCCGTCCATTGCAAGGATCGCGATGCGGCGAGTCTTAATCGTATTTTTGACGGTATCTAGCATGCTGAGGCCCGGCGCTTTGCGCATGTTCTCCGCGTCGGTATGTGAAGTGCTGTCGAAGGTAGCTGTAACACCGATGCCGTACGCTACCTTTACCGCCAAGTCGCGATTAATCTTGCCGAGCAAGGTAACCATGCGTTCGCGAATCGCTAGGACTTGAACCTTGCCCAGTTCGAACTGGAGCGCTTCGGCGATATGCTCCTGCTCTACCGTTGACATACTATTCCAGAACAAGGTTGCCTGACTAAAATGATTGGCAAAGCTAGCGCTGCGCATGCGCACTTTTGGTCCTTCGACCTTTTCGGGATAGCTGACATAGCCCCGCAAATTCTCCGGCGATTGCATGGGACAACCACCACCTAGGGAGTTGGGCTCATAGGAAACACGGCCCTTGTTGATCTCATAGCGCATCTTGCCGTCACGCTGGTTGTTATGCACCGGCGCTACCGGCTTGTTGATCGGCAATTCGGCAAAGTTTTGCCCAATCCGCGTGATCTGTGTATCAATATACGAGAATAGCCGGCCCTGGAGCAGCGGATCGTTGCTAAAGTCAATACCGGGGACGACATGGCCGGGATGGAACGCTACCTGCTCCGTTTCTGCGAAGAAGTTGTCCGGATTGCGATTCAGGGTAAGCTTGCCAATACGCTTTACTGGCACCAGATCTTCTGGCCAGATTTTCGTTGCATCGAGAATATCGAAATCAAACTTGAACTCATCTTCCTCCGCCAGCAGCTGCACCCCAAATTCGTACTCGGGGTAGTCACCGTTTTCGATCGCGTCCCACAGATCGCGACGGTGGAAATCGGGATCTTTGCCTGCAATCTTCTGAGCCTCATCCCAGGCCAGCCCGTGGACGCCCAGTAACGGCTTCCAGTGGAACTTGACGAAGGTGGACTTGCCCTCTTCGTCGACGAAGCGGAAGGTATGGATGCCGAAGCCTTCCATCATGCGCAAGCTGCGGGGAATCGCGCGATCGGACATGACCCACATCAACATGTGCATCGACTCCGGCACAAGCGAAATGAAGTCATAGAAGGTGTCGTGCGCCGAAGAAGCCTGCGGGATTTCGTTGTGCGGCTCAGGCTTGACGGCATGGATGAGATCGGGAAACTTGATCGCATCCTGAATGAAAAAGACCGGAATGTTGTTGCCGACGAGGTCGAAGTTGCCATCCGACGTATAGAAGCGCGTCGCCCAACCTCGTACATCGCGCGCGGTATCGGCCGAGCCACGAAAGCCAGCGACGGTCGAGAAGCGCACAAATACCGGCGTTTTGACCGCTGGATCTTGCAGAAAGGCCGCCTTGGTATACTGTGCCATCGCTTCGTAAACCTGGAAAAAGCCATGCGCACCCGAGCCACGAGCATGCACAACACGCTCTGGAATGCGCTCGTGATCAAAGTGGGTGATCTTTTCGCGAAACACGAAGTCTTCCAGCAAGGTCGGTCCGCGCTCGCCCGCCCGCAACGAATTCTGGTTGTCGCTGATGCGGGCACCATGATTCGTAGTTAGATGCTCACCCGGTTCGACACGGGCGGCATCCAATTGCTGGTCTTTGCTTTGCTCGTTGACGCTGGCTTGCCCATCTTCCTGGTTCCCATGCGTAGCTTTATGCCCATCCATCATGTAATCCTCGCTTATTATTTGAACTCATCCTTGGTCGTCCGTTCGCTCCTGCCAACCTGCAGTTGCTCCTTTCGAAATGCCCATGCTGTTACCATGAGCGTAGCGGGTTGCCAGCAAGTAAAGGAACTCTTGAGCAACTATCACACCAAAAGAAGGACGTCGTTGAGCAGCCAAAACTGATAATTGGCTGATACGCGTCGGAGCGTAGCCCGTTTGCACCGGTGCGCTACACTACTTAGTGCACGGACTGGCATAGCTTGAGGTAAATATGGAACAGAATGATGTTGGGCTGATCGGGCTAGCAGTGATGGGTCAAAATTTGGCGCGCAATATTGCCAGCCGCGGCTTTCATGTTGCGGTCTATAATCGCACGACCGCCAAAACCAAGGACTTTGTGGCAGCCCATCCCGACCCTGGGATAACGCCAACCACCGACCTCAAAGAGTTCGTTGGGGCGCTTAAGTCACCCCGGAGGATCCTCCTAATGGTCCAGGCCGGTGACGCGGTCGACGCCACCATTGCTCAGTTGCAACCACTGCTTGACCCCGGCGACATTATTATCGACGGCGGTAACTCACTTTTCCGCGATACTGAACGACGCACTACGGCACTAGCCGACGCAGGGTTTAATTTCATGGGCGTCGGCGTGTCAGGCGGCGAAGAAGGCGCATTGCATGGCCCGAGCATTATGCCCGGTGGCCCCCGCGTAGCGTACACGCCGATGGAGCCGATCCTAACGGCGATTGCCGCGCGTGCACCTGATGGCACACCCTGTGTAGCCTATCTCGGGCCACGTGGTGCTGGTCATTATGTCAAAATGGTGCATAACGGCATCGAATATGGCGACATGCAGCTGATTGCCGAAGCCTATGACCTGCTTGCCCGCGGTGCTGGTTTAGATGCTCAAGCCCTTGCTGCGGTCTTTAACGAGTGGAACCAGGGCGAACTTCAGTCCTTTTTGATCGAGATCACCGCCCATATTTTTGGCACGGTCGATCCCGAAACAAAGCGACCGCTCGTGGATGCGATCCTGGATACAGCGCAGCAAAAGGGTACGGGCAAATGGACCTCCCAAAACAGCTTCGACCTGGGCATACCGATCCCCACGATCAACGCGGCCGTTGAGGCCCGGATGATTTCGGCTCTGAAGGAAGAGCGGGTTGCAGCGGCGAAGGACTTAGCGCAGCCTGAGCGGCACTTTACCGGCGATCAGCAGGCGCTCGTCAAGGCAGTACGAGCCGCTTTGTACGCCTCGAAAATCTGTGCGTATGCACAAGGGATGGCCCTGTTACGCGCCGCATCCAATGAATATCAATATGACCTTGATTTGGGGATCGTGGCCTCGCTGTGGCGCGCGGGCTGTATTATCCGCGCCCGCTTCCTCGACGATGTCACCGCCGCGTTCCGCCGCCGCAGGGATCTCCCCAATCTGCTACTCGACCAAACCTTCGCGACGGCCATTGCCGAGCGTGATGCACAATGGCGCTTGGCACTTCAAACGGCTACCGAACTAGCCATCGCCACACCGGCTATGAGTTCAGCACTGGCGTACTATGATGCTTACCGTAGTGCCCGCTTGCCGGCGAACTTGATTCAGGCTCAGCGCGATTATTTCGGTGCACATACCTATCAGCGGATCGATAAGCCTGGCACCTTCCACACGGAATGGGCCAGCAATAGTCAGGAGCAATAACGAATGCGTTTCTTGTCTCGCCTTCGCGGTCGTACGCTGCCGGCACTCATACTAGCGTTGGTATTCGCCCTATCATCGACCATGGTCGCCTTTGCTAACGTTACCTTGAACACACTAAGTTCCGATCCGTATACCAACACATCGAGCCAGCATAAAACCGAAGTCGAGCCCGACTCTTTTGCCTTCGGCTCAACCATCGTGGCGGCAACACAGGCCGGCCGCTTTACCGATGGTGGCTCCTCCGACATCGGCTGGGCCACCTCCACCGATGGCGGTACCTCCTGGACGCACGGCTTTTTGCCGGGCATCACCATCTATCAAGGCGGCGGGAGCTACCAGCGCGTCAGCGACCCATCAGTCGCCTATGACCCAAAAGACAACGTTTGGTTGATTTCTGCGCTGGCAATCGGTAACGGCAGCGTGACCGCCGTTCTCGTCAACCGCTCGACCGATGGTGGCCTCACCTGGAGCAACCCCGTGACGGTCACACCCCATAGCGGCCTTGACAAGGATTGGATCGCCTGTGATACAACGGCGAGCAGCCCCTTTTACGGCAATTGCTATACCGAATGGGACGACAACGGGGCCGGCAACATTATCAAAATGAGCACCTCAAGCGATAGTGGCCTGAGTTGGAGTACACCGCATAACACTGCTAACAACGGAACCGGTCTCGGCGGCCAGCCGCTGGTCCAGCCGAATGGCACAGTCGTCGTACCGATCAGCAACGGCTTCAATTCAATTCTGGCCTTCACGTCGACCAACGGCGGCACAAGTTGGAGCAGTACCGTGACGGTCGCTAAAGTCCAAACGCATACCCCCGCAGGTGGCATCCGCAGCGACTTCCTACCATCGGCAGAGATCGATGGCGCGGGCACAGTGTTTGTTGCCTGGCAAGATTGCCGCTTCCGCGCCTCCTGCACGTCGAACGATATTGTGTATAGCACATCAACCGATGGGGCAAACTGGTCGGCCGTAACCCGTGTGCCCATCGATAGCACGACGAGCGGCGTTGATCACTTCATCCCCGGCATCGCCGTGGACCGCGCGACCTCCGGCAGCAGCGCTAAAGTAGGCCTCGCCTACTACTACTACCCCGTAGCGAAGTGCTCAGTCGTGACCTGCCGTCTTGATGTTGGCTTTATTTCTTCAACGAATGGTGGCGCAAGCTGGAGTACGCCAACCCAGCTGGCCGGACCGATGAAGCTAAGCTGGCTGGCCAGCACGACGCTTGGCCGCATGGTTGGCGACTATATTTCGACGTCGTTCATCGGCGGCAAAGCCTATCCAGTCTTTGCTGTCGCCCAAGCCAAGTCCGGCGCGACCTTCAACGAAGCTTTGACAACGGTCGGGAGTGGCTTACCAGTTCGGGGTGGAAACGCCGCCGCGACCTCTGCCGGTGCCTCCCGCAGCCCAGATGGTCCCGTCCCGCAAGGTTCAGCACGCACAGCCCAATAGCTATAGCGTACAGGTAGTTTAAGGTATAAGGAGGAACAAGGCATGCATGTCCCGTCTCGTCTCGGAAGGCACGTTCGTGCCTGGTCAGCTCTCACCCTGGCGCTCGTCCTGGCGTTGTCGTCAACAATGGTTGCCTATGCTAACGTGGCAATAGCAACGTTAAGCTCTGATCCCTACACCAATACCACAAGCGAGCACCAAACCGAAGTTGAGCCCGACTCGTTCTCGTATGGCTCAACCATTATCTCGGTCACGCAGGTCGGTCGTTTTACGGATGGCGGCGCATCCAATATTGGTTGGGCAACGTCGACCGACGGTGGTACCTCCTGGACACATGGCTTTCTGCCTGGTATCACGGTTTATGCTGGAGGCACCTACGACCGAGTCAGCGACCCGGCGATCTCTTATGATCCCAAAGACAATGTGTGGTTGGCTGTTTCACTAGCTATTACAGGAACATCGAATCCGCACGGTGATGCCGTATTGGTCAACCGCTCGATGGATGGTGGCCTCACCTGGAGTAATCCAGTTGCTGTTAAGCCATCACCGAATACTTTTCTTGATAAAACCTGGATTGTCTGTGATACGAGCGTGACCAGCCCCTTCTATGGTCATTGCTACGCCGAATGGGATGATAATGCGGCGGGTAATCTCGTCCACATGAGCACCTCGACTGATGGCGGGCTGAGTTGGAGCGTGCAAGGAAGCCCCGCCGACAACGCAAGTGGGTTAGGCGGGCAGCCGGTGGTCCAACCCGGCGGCACCGTCATCGTTCCGTTCAGCGCAAATCAAAGCGCCAATAAGGCCTTCCGCTCGACGGATGGGGGCACGACCTGGAGCAGGTCCGTCACAATTTCTACGGTACAGGCCCATTCTGTCGCCATCCTGCGCACTCCACCGCTTCCATCAGCGGAGATTGATGGTGGTGGAAAGGTGTTCGTCGCCTGGGAAGACTGTCGCTTCCGAACTTCGTGCAGCTCGAATGACATCGTGTATAGCAGCTCCAACGACGGTGTAACATGGACAGCAGCGAGCCGCGTGCCGATCGATGCCACGACGAGTACAGTCGATCACTTTATTCCGGGCCTTGGCGTCGACAAAGCTTCCTCAGGATCGAGTGCTCACCTTGGCTTGGCCTACTACTACTACCCGGTTGCGAACTGTACCATGGCTACGTGTGCGCTCGACATCGGCTTTATTTCGTCCACGGACGGAGGCAGCACCTGGAGCACGCCTATCCAACTGACGGGACCAATGAAGTTAGCGTGGATCGCAAATACCACGCAGGGCCGCATGGTCGGCGACTATATTTCAACCTCCTTCTCCGGTGGCAAAGCTCACCCGGTGTTTTCGGTTGCCAAAGCCAAGCTTGGCACGAAATACCGCCAATCGCTCGCCACCGTTGCCAACGGGCTGACCATCCAAGGAGGGACTGCCGCGGCGACCTCCGCCGGTGCTGCAACCCTACCGTCCATGACACCAGCACGAGGCGCACTACCTACTGCCAACTAACAAGGGGTCCCGTGCTACCGCGATCTTGGTCGTGGCGACTATGACATCGTCGCCACGCTGATTCTTAACGAGCAGCTTGTGAGTGACGACACCAACTGCACTCGTGCGCGGCTGCTTTTCAAGCACTTCGGTCTCGACATGAATCGTGTCACCGATCTTGGTCGGCCCGACAAAGCGGAGCCGGTCAATGCCATAAAAGGCGGCCACATAGGGCGGCGTCAGCGTGACTAAACCTATGGCAACCGAGAACACCAGCATGCCATGCGCGATCCGTTCACCATAGATCGTCGTGGCAGCATACTCGGTGTCAATATGAAGCGGAAACCAGTCACCACTGAGCATCGCAAACTGAACAATGTCGGTTTCAGTAATCGTCCGGGCCACCGTCTGTGTCCGATCCCCAAGCTCGATTCGGTCAAACCATGTCGTTACCATATCGGGCGGCTTCCTACGCTAGTTTGGCTAAGAGCCCTAGCCTAGCACACAGTGTCTTCCCTTATCAAGCTTACGAACAAGCCGGCGCTAGACCGGCCAACGCTTCGAGCTACAGGCGAAATAGCGAAATTGACCCCTTGACGGCGGCGTGTCGATACACTACACTCTGCTTACTTGTAAAAGGAGTCGCACTCATGACACTGGCTACCAACAATTTGATTGGGCTCGACAATGCACTTCTCCGTGCGGTCGGTTGCCTTGTATAGGTGCGCCTAGCAACAACAAGACCTTCCTAACGAACAACTAGCACTTCTGCGTCTTGCGGTCACGGGCCTCCTATGCCCCGTGGCCAATTTAGCTTAAAAGGCCTTGGGGCACTCTACCCGGTGGCCTTTTTGATTCCATCGACCACCGGTTTGCAACGGCCATTGTTTCGTTATGCAAGGATTATCTGTGAACGCTTCTTTGACTCAATCGCGCGGCCTGCTTGGGATGTATCTCAAGCCCCAGCGCTCTCGCATCAGCTTGCTCGCGCTTGGGTTGTTTGCAAGCTTAAGTTTGCAACTGCTCAACCCGCAGATTATTCGCTATTTTATCGATACTACACAACACGCTGGGACGGTGCCTAATGCACAGCGTGGTCTCATCATTGCGGCGGCGATCTTTATCGTGCTCGGCTTGACCCAACATGCGCTGGCCCTGGCGACCGTGTATCTGAGCGAAGCCGTTGGCTGGCAAGCAACGAACGCGCTCCGGGCCGATCTCACCCGCCACTGCCTCGACCTCGATATGTCGTTTCACAAGCAGCACACACCTGGAGAGTTGATCCAACGAATCGACGGCGATGTAACCGCTTTGGCCAATTTCTTTTCGCAGGTCGTCATACGCGTCGTTAGCAATTTGCTGCTCATCATTGCCGTTCTGCTGCTCCTCTTCCGCGAAGATTGGCGCTTAGGGCTCGGGCTAACACTCTACAGCCTGATCACGCTGGCCATCTTGGGCAGCCTACAGCGCCTCGGTGTCGGCCAGTGGGGCAGCGAACGGCAAGCTCATGCCGAGATGCTTAGCTTCCTTGAGGAGCGCATGGGTGGCATGGAGGATATACGCGCGAGCGGTGCTGAGCGTTACATTATGGGGCGGCTCGAACTCATCATGACCACTCTGCTCCACAAGAGTCGCGCGGCCCAACTCGTGAGCAACCTTACCTTTGTGGCAACCAATTTCCTGCTCGTGACCGGCTATGCCCTCGGTCTCGGGCTAGGTGCCTACCTGTATCTCCATGGTAGCGTCAGCATTGGCACGGCCTATTTGATCGTGTTTTATATCGGCATGCTGGCAGACCCTTTGCAAAACATCCGTGAACAAGTCCAGGATGTACAACAAGCAACTGCCAGTATTCAACGCGTCCAAGCCTTGTTCCATACTGGGTCTCAGTTGGAGCAAATAGGACAGCGACGGCTGCCGCCTGGCGCACTCGCAGTCACACTTGACCACGTTTCATTTGCCTACGCGGAACACTCATCTGTTAAGGAGTCGGGGGATGAGGAAGTACCGGAGCACCCTGTCCTGCACGATATTTCTTTGTCCCTCTCGCCCGGCAAGGTGCTTGGGCTGTTAGGTCGAACCGGTAGTGGCAAAACGACGCTCACGCGCTTGCTGTTCCGCTTATACGACCCGTCTCGTGGTGCGCTTCGGCTGAACACAATCGATCTTCGGGATGTGGCGAGTGCCGAGCTTCAAGCGCGCGTTGGCATGGTCACCCAAGATGTGCAACTGTTCCAGGCGAGCATCCGTGACAACCTACGTTTTTTCAACCCGCGCATTAATGACGAGCAACTTCGCCGCGCACTTGCGGAGCTAGGGCTAGAGCAATGGGTTGATGCACTGCCCGCCGGTCTTGATACGATGCTCGCTGGCGGCGGCCAAGGTCTTTCGGCCGGCGAAGCACAACTGCTGGCCTTCACCCGCGTCCTGCTTAAGGACCCTGGGCTGGTCATCCTGGACGAAGCATCATCCCGTCTTGACCCCCTGACCGAGCAACTCTTGGAGCAAGCGATCGATCGCCTGATGGCCGGTCGAACCGGCATCATTATTGCCCACCGGTTGCGCACTGTACGACGGGCCGACGAGATTTTGATCCTGGAGCACGGGCAGGTCGTCGAAAACGGCCCGCGTGACGTACTCACCAACGACCCACACTCCCGCTTTTATAGTCTACTGCAAACCGGGCTTGAGGAGGCTCTCGTATGACGATACCAACGCAGCCGCCGACCAGGCGGCTTGAAACTTGGTCCTTTAATTGGCAGCTCATTACCTATCGACCATGGGCCTTCACGGTCCACTGCCTGTTCCATATACTGTTTTTCATGGTGCCGGTGGCTCTCGGGCTCATCGAAAAACGGGTGTTTGATACACTCACCGGCACCCAACCAGCAGCTCTGGGGCTCTGGCCGCTGATTGCATTGTATATATCGCTCGGCCTAGCGCGCCTGATCACCTCATTCGGCGACATCTGGGGTGGGGTTACCTTTCGGCGCGGCGTGGCGGGTTTGCTCCGCCGTAATGTGTTCGCCAGCCTGCTACGACGACCCGGAGCAACTGCGCTTCCGTTATCAACCGGCGAGGCACTCAGCCGCTACGATGTCGATGTAGCCGAGGTGAGCGATTTTCCGACGTGGTTACCAGAGGTCGGCGGACAGATGATTGCGTTTATGATCGCGATCGTAATTATGGCACGGATTAACCTCATAATTACACTCGTAATTTTTGTGCCATTGACGAGCACGATCCTCATAACACGCTTGGCCTGGGCACGCTTCCTGTTTTACAACCGGGCTGAACGCGTAGCGAGTGATCGTGTGCTCGGCTTTCTAGGCGAGTTGTTTGATGCAGTGCAAGCCATCAAGGTTGCAAACGCCGGTGCAGACATGGTCGAGCATCTAGCCAAGCTGAATGAGACGCGACGTGTAATAACGATACGTGAGCAACTGCTTTACGCCAGCATCCGGTCGGTGTCCAGTAGTGCTGTCACCTTTGGCGTCGGTGTAACCCTTTTGCTCGCTGGCCAAGCCATGAGTGCCGGCACCTTCAGCGTCGGCGACTTCAGCCTGTTCGTTTATTATTTGTGGTTCACGACCGAATTGCCCCAGCTGCTCGGCACCTTCGTCGGCGATTATAACCAACAAGCAGTCTCGATTGACCGTCTGGTAGCGATGATCCCGGACGAGCCACCACAGATATTGGTAGAACATCACCCCGTTAACGACCAGGACGATCTGCCACCCGCCCCCGTAATCGCACGGGGCAGCGTTGACCGGCTGCACAAGGTGACAGTCCGCAACCTCTCCTACCACTATCCTGGCACGGGCAAGGGCATCATGGATATCAATTTCGAGCTTCCACGTGGCTCGTTCACGGTTATTACCGGGCGGATTGGCTCCGGCAAAACGACGCTCTTGCGTACGCTCGTGGGTCTGCTACCGGCGAGTGCGGGCGAGACGCGCTGGAACGACGTGCTGATTAGCGAGCCGGCCACCTTTTGGCGGCCACCGCACGGGGCCTATACGGCGCAGGTGCCCCGGCTGTGGAGTGATACATTGCGCAATAATATCCTGTTGGGGCTACCAGAAGCGCAGGTCGATCTGGCGGCCGCGATCCATGACGCTGTTTTTGAGCAGGACGTCAGGGAGCTTGGTGCGGGGCTGGAGACAATCGTTGGACCGCGCGGGGTACGGCTTTCCGGTGGCCAGGCCCAGCGTGCAGCCGCTACGCGTATGTTTGTACGCCGCCCTGAACTGCTTATCTTCGACGATCTCTCAAGTGCGCTCGATGTCGAAACCGAACGCACATTGTGGGAGCGTTTAGATCGGCGGATCAAGGCGGATCAGCAAGCAGTCTCCACCTGTTTGGTGGTTTCACACCGGCGGGCAGTCTTGCAACGAGCGGACCGAATTATTGTACTTAAGGACGGTCGCATCGAATCTACAGGCACGCTGGATGAACTGCTGCTAACGTCTAATGAAATGCAGCAGCTCTGGCAAGGTAATCTAGCACCGGCAACTGA
>JBBRHB010000068.1:0-12646 GCA_038223355.1 Chloroflexales bacterium | reverse complement strand
AGCGGAACTATCGCAAGCAGAACAAAAGGATGTTTCAGCATGGCTCTCCCATTGCTCGATCCTAAACTAGCGAAGCTACTACCAAGGGCAGCACAGATCGCTGGACTTCGCATAGAAAGGTCTTCGATTTTCTCAAAGCATCCCGCTCCCGGTGATGGTCAGCCTGGATCGCATGCCCCAGCTCGCGCAAGTAGCGCGACACGTCTATGATTAAGCATTAGGATTAGCAGCAGGAGGTACTATGAATGGGCTTCAGCTTGTCCTCGGGTACGTGTTTGCTGGGACGCTCGTCTTTTTATTCTTCATGGGTCTCCTATGGCTGCTCGCGACAGTCGGCGGCGACAGGCGCAGTTTGCTGATCGCAACGTTCAGCGGCGACAACTCCTTCGCAACGTGGCTGAAGCACGGTCCAAGGATTCTACAGACGCGTGATTGTACTATGCCACTCACTGCTACTCGTCCTGAGCCGGAACGGGCAAGATCAGCTGGAATAGTGGAGCACCGAGGGACGAAAACACTCCACTAGCACTATGGAGTACGTACGATAGATATTACGCCACCACCCATCATCGATCCTGCACGAGTCAGCGTGCGGATCTTTTGGCGCTTGCATTTCCACTACCTCGGTGTAGACTAGGGTGCATACGCAAGGTCTTGGTACAGCTTAAGCGTGCACTAAGGAAACTTTACTGATGGCCAATGGAAGCATTTCGAACCGCTCCTTATGCCATACACGGTAGCGGTGCTCGCTGACATCCACGGCAATCTCGCGGCGCTCGAAGCGGTGCTTGCCGACCTCGCCACCCAAACTTACGACAGCCTGGTGATTGCCGGTGATCTTGTGATGAACGGCCCGCGGCCCGCCGAGACGCTGGCGCGGGTCCGCGACCTGAATGTCCCCGCTATCGTTGGCAACACGGATCGCGACGTCGTGGAAGCGGGACCAGACAATTCCATCGCTTGGTGGACCCGAGCACAGCTTGATGCAGGTGGTCTCGCCTATCTGGAGACTTTACCGTTTTCCCACCGCATCACCCCTCCGCAGGGTCGCTCGCCGAAGACCGATCTGCTTATCGTACATGCCACGCCCACGGATGTCGTCGATGTGCTCATCCTCGAGCCCCATCCGCTCGGGACCACCTTTACTACGGTGACGCCTATGGATGAAGCCGTACGGATGGTGGGCGGAGTCCAGGCGGACTTGATTGTGTACGGCCATATGCATTACGTGTCTGCTGGCGTCGTGCAGGGCCAACGCATCATGTCGATCGGCTCCGTCGGATTCCCATTTGATGGAAATCCGGCCGCTGCATATGCCTTGCTACACTGGGACGGCTGTACCTGGCAGGCGACGCATCGGCGGGTCGATTATGCCTATACAGCGGTGATTGCCGAGGTCAATCAATCAGGTCAACCCTTTGCCGCCATCTATGCGCAGCGGCTGCGCGAGGCGAATTGGTATCCCCAGCCCCATGATCCCCGAAGCCGGATGTGAACGTAGCAGCTCATTAGCACACGAAAGGCGGCAAAACAAGAAGGCACGTCGATCAAACATATTGTCTTATAGTCCGTGCGCCTTACGAATATTTGTGCTATAATACACATGCCATTTGTCTCGATTAGCCTTGCAAGGAATCCTAAATTAATTCAAGGCCGTGTACCACGGGGAAATCGAAAATAGTGGATCTGTACCATGTACCAGATTTGAACGTGAATGTACCAAAAGTCACTGGTCTTGTACCAAAAATGAACGTGAATGTACCAGCAGCGTGGTACATGTATCACGTTCCAATATTGAACCATTTCCAGCTGTCCGCTGCCCTCGGTGTTTGACAAGCCGAATAAGCCATGGCATAATCGCGAACGGAGATGAGTAAGAACGTTGGTTTCACTGGCAGTTGTTCCCGCTAGGTTCGCGGTTTCCTGCCTCACTGCTCCGGTCCACCCCGTGGACTGGGCATTTTTTGTCCTTCTATGAATATGATTGACCGGCCAATCTATCCCTTCAGCGCCATCGTTGCCCAGGAACGTCTCAAGCGGGCGCTGCTGCTAAATGCTGTCAACCCGCGGGTCGGCGGTGTGCTGATTCGGGGCGAAAAAGGCACCGCGAAGTCGACGGCGGTGCGAGCGCTCGCGCGCTTATTGCCTGTCCAACGCGTCGTGGCTGATTGTCCGTACAGCGATCCGCCGGACGATCCACAGCGCATGTGCAACCGCTGCCGCTCACGGTGGGAAAATGGCGAAGAGCTGCCAGTAGCCGATCGACCGACACGGCTGATTGAACTCCCGGTGAACGCTTCCGAGGACCGCGTGGTTGGCTCACTTGACTTAGAACACGCGCTGGCCGAAGGCGAGCGTCGCTTCGAGCCGGGCTTGCTCGCCGCTGCCAACCGGGGTGTGCTGTATGTCGATGAGGTCAACCTGCTGGATGATCATCTGGTTGACCTGCTGCTGGATGCGGCCGCAATGGGTATCAATACGGTCGAGCGCGAGGGCATTTCGGTCTCTCATCCGGCGCGTTTTATTCTGGTTGGCACCATGAACCCCGAGGAAGGCGAGCTTCGCCCCCAGCTGCTTGATCGCTTCGGCTTGGTCGTTGAAATCGGTGGCCTCCGTGAGGTCGCCGACCGCGTGGCAATTATCCAGCGTCGCCTCGATTTCGAAGCCGACCCGGTGAGCTTTGCAGAAACGTGGGCACCTGCCGAGCACCTCATCGAGACGCGCATTCGTGAAGCGCGCGCATTATTGCCCTCGGTCAAACTTACGACCTTTGATATGGCAATTATTGCTCGTCTGGCAATCGAAATGGGTGTCGATGGTCATCGAGCCGATCTCGCGATCCTCGAAGCAGCGCGCACGCATGCCGCCTTAGAAGGGCGGCTCAGCTTAGCGCCCGAAGATATTCGCGTGGCCGCCGAGTTGGCTTTGCCGCATCGCTTGCGCCGCCAGCCGTTTGTCGACGTTCAGATTGACGACGATATACTGAACTCAATCTTACAGCGTGAAGCTGATCAGGCTGCGCAGCAAGGGACGGAAAAAAAAAAGAGCTGAGTGACGAGGCCGGTGACGCCGACGCAAGCGATTCCCTGGAGTCCGTCTCGGTGGCACCGCGCGAACCCGCGCAAGGAGAGTCGCAGACCGGCAATAAGAGTGGCGATAAACAGATTGATCCAGCCCAAGCGTTCAAGGTGCGCAAGTTTGGTGCCCTGGCCAAGCGGCTCGAACGGCAAGCCGGTGGCAAGCGCTCGCGCTCGCGTACCAAACGCACCAGCGGTCGTCAGATTGGCAGCCGCGAGATCGAAGGCCGCGTCCGGGATTTGGCGTTCAGTGATACTATTCGTGCTGCGGCACCTTATCAACGGCAGCGCCGTCTGACGAGTACCAAGCACAGGGCCGTACTTTTGGAGCGCCCTGACTTTCGCCAAAAAATTCGGGTGCGTCGTACCCGTAATGCTATCTGCTTCGTCGTTGACGCATCATGGAGCATGGCAGCCGAGCAGCGTATGCAGGCGACCAAGAGCGCTGTCTTGAGTCTCCTGCGTGATGCCTACCAGCGGCGTGATCAGGTTGGCTTAGTAAGCTTTCAGCGGGATGGTGCGCGCGTGCTGTTGCCTTTGACCAATAGTGTAGAGATGGCCGAGCGTCGCCTGCGGACGATGCCAACCGGGGGCAAGACCCCTCTAACGCATGGTCTGCTCCTGGGTTACGACTTGCTATCACGTGCTCGTCGTCGGGACGCCGAAATCGTGCCGCTGATGGTGGTGCTGACCGATGGTCAAGCCAACGTCTCCCTGACGGGAATGCAGCCGCAACAGGAGGCCTACCGCATGGCAGCCTTCGTTGCGGAAGCAGAGATCAGTGCGATTGTGATCGATACCGAGCACCCCAGCTTTGTACGCGGTTTAGCCCGTGAGTTGGCACGGCATTTGGGGGCACCCTATTTTCATATTGCGGAGCTAGGCGAAGGTGCGCTGGTCGATATTGTGCGTCGTACCACGCGCTAGCAGCAGATTTGGTCCCTAATTGATCAAATTGGGGTGTTACGTTCGTGGCGACTTCGGGTATACTTGATGGTGACAATCTCCTGACACAGCAATGATACTGGTAGTTTGTTCTTTTTGATGGAGGCATGGCGGACATGACGGATGCGGAGCGGACTCCGGAGCAACAATCACAGGGTGCGACGGAGCAGACGGAACAGGCACCGAGCCTGTTAGGAAAAATCGTGGACATGGCCAAGGACGTGGCCGCGGTAGTCGTCGATAAGGCGAAAGATGTAACCGGCACGGTTGCGGCTCACGCTCCCGACGTTGTTGCGACGGTTGGCGATACCGCCGGTAAAGCTGCCGACAAAGTCCAGGCGTTGGTCACTGGCTCTACGGGCGAGCCCATCACAGCTGCGGCGCAAAACGGCGCTGCTCATGCTGCCGAGACCTCGGCACCGGCACACCAAAATGGTCCCGCCGAGTCGGCCGAGCCATTGGCACCTCAGAACGCCGTGGTCACTGCGGTAGCTAACACTGCCAGCAGTGCGGCTGACACAGTCGCTGCAGCAGCTCAAACGGTTGCCGACAAGGCGGGCGATGCGACAACTGCGGTCCGCCGGACTCTTTCGCGTATCTACAGCAACGTGACCCGTGAGAAGGGTGCCAGTTACCAGGCCCCTGCGGAAAGCCCGAAGGGTGGTCGCCCGCGCCGCTTCAAGGATGTATCTCCAGGGATGCAGCTTGAGGGCAAGGTCACGAGCATTGCCTTGTACGGCATCTTTGTTGATGTGGGTGTTGGTCGCGATGGCCTTGTCCATATCTCCGAGATGAGCGACAAGCGCATCGAATCGCCGACGGATCTTGTACAAATCGGGACGCCCGTCCCCGTATGGGTCAAGAGCGTTGACGCCGACGCGCGCCGCATCAGTCTAACGATGCGTGATCCCAACCGGCCTAAGCCCGAGCGCACCGAGCGCCGTCCACCGCGCAAGCCTGAAGTCAACCGCGAAAAGTTGGCTTCGCTTAAGCCAGGTGATACGGTCGAAGGTGTGATTTCGAGCTTGGCACCTTTCGGCGCTTTTGTTGACATCGGCGCAGGGAAGGACGGCCTGGTCCACATCTCGGAACTGGCCGAGGGTCGCGTTGAAAAGCCCGAAGATGCGGTCACCATTGGTGAGCGTTATCCCTTCCGAGTTTTGGAAGTCGATCCCGAAGGTAATCGCATTAGCTTGAGTCTGCGCCGGGCGCAGCGCGCGAACAAAATGCAGCAGCTCGAGTCGGGTACGCAACTCGAGGGCACGATCAGTGGCTTGGCCGCCTTCGGTGCCTTTGTTGATATCGGCGTCGGCCGTGACGGCTTGGTACACGTCTCGGAGCTGTCAAGTGAGCGTGTGAACAAGGTTGAGGATGTGGTCAAAGTCGGTGACAAGGTCCAGGTTAAGATCCTTGAAGTTGACCCCAACTCCAAGCGCATTAGCCTTACCATGCGCGTCGATGAGCCTCCGCCCGCTGAACGTCCGAAACCCCAGGGTCGGCCTAGCGGTTTTGGCGGTGAAAGCGCGCCATCCTTTGCTGGCCCGTCCAACTTCAGTGGTGGCTCTGGCTATAGCAGTGACCGTGGTCCTAGCTCCTTTAGTGGCGGTTTTGTCGCGCCACGGCCTGACATGACGCCCGACAGCGCTGCCGGTCGTGGTGGCGCTCCTCGCACGCGCACTGGTGGCAGTCGCAACGATACCCGCGACCGCACGGATCGCTTTGATGACCGTCCGGGTGCTGCACCCCGTCGCGGTAATGATCGTAATGATCGTGGCGGCGACCGTGCAGGCGGCGGTCGTAGTGGCGGTGGTGGCGGTAATCGCGCCGGCGGTGGTCGTGGTCAGGTCGGTGATCAGGCCCAGGAAGTTTACACCTTCGAGGATCCCAAGGAGGAGTCGTTTACCGGCGATGCGTCGCTTCAAGACCTGTTGTCGAAATTTAACAGCGGCAAAGGACGCGACAGCAAACATACCCGTGACGACGGTGAAGAGATGACTGATGAGCAGCGTCGCAACGATGCCATTCAGCGCACCTTAGCACTCCGCGACGAAGAATAACGCGGCAGCAGGAGCCGCCTTGTGGTTTAGCCACAAGGCGGCTTTTGCATGAATAGTTAAGCCTTATGCGGGACGTTGTTAGCCAGGGTCTGCTGAATTTTCTGTAAAAGTTCTGGCACGTCGAGCGGTTTAGCAATCTGTGCCACGACGTTTGAAGGCAAATCGGTCGTCCAATCGCCACTCAAAATGATAACGGGAATCTGTGCGAGTTGGGGGTCGTTGGCTAGTGTTTGCGCGAGGACATCCCCATGCATTCGTGTCATATGCATATCAGTTACGACCAAGTCACAAGCGATCCCCGAGCGCAGTTGAGCCAGGGCAACATCGCCGTCACTGGCAGCGATCGGCTGATGACCTTCGAGTTGTAGCAGCATAGTCATCAGCTCACGGATGTCGTCTTGGTCTTCTACCACCATAATTGCTGCCATACGTATTCCCTTCTCCCACATCAGTCAGTCTACCATGGGCAGCTGGCCTAAACGGCTTATCCTGATTACCTGGAGCTTACGACGTGCCATACCTGACCTTACCGGGCTTGATCGATGTTCATGTCCACCTGCGTGTCCCAGGCGGCGAGCAGAAGGAAACCTATGCCACTGGTACGGCCGCTGCGCTGGCAGGTGGTGTTACAACGGTCCTCGACATGCCGAATACGACCCCGCCGACGACTGACGCCTCACGCTTTGCTGCGAAATCCGCTTTGGCTGCTGCCGAAACACGCTGCGATATTGGCTTGTTTGTCGGCGCGAGCACAGACAACGTCGACACGGTTTTCCGCTTGGCCCAGGAAGCCTGCGCACTTAAAATCTATGTCAGCTCGACCTTCGGACCCTTACGGGTAGCTGACTGGGCTCTGCTTGAGGCCCACATTGCCCACTGGCCTACCAACAAGCCGATCGTGGTGCATGCCGAAGGTCCACTATTGCCTCGTGTGCTTTTGCTGGGAGCCCGCTACGGCAAACACATCCACGTTGCCCACGTCGCACGGCAAGCAGAGATCGAAGCTATCATGGCGGCACGGGAGCGCGGTGCATACATTACCTGCGAAGTAACACCCCACCATCTCGTGTTGACGGCTAACGATCTCCTTCATCTCGGCCCGTGGGGCGATGTACGTCCGAAGCTAGCCTCGCCCACTGACCGCGAGGCGTTGTGGCACTATCTCCCTGAGATCGACTGTATTGCGACCGATCACGCGCCCCACACCATCATGGAGAAGAAGAGCCCAAATCCTCCTCCTGGTTTGCCCGGCCTCGAAACCATGCTTCCGCTGCTGCTAACAGCAGTCGAGGATGGACAGCTTGAGCTCGCACGTCTCATTGAACTCACCTCAACGAACCCTGCCCGCATCTTCAACCTGCCACGCGACCCCAACACCTCGGTTGAAGTCGAAGTTGGGCCACGCTATCGCTTACCCGATCAGGGCTGGCAAACCAAGGTGGATTGGACCCCCTTCGCCGGCTACGAGGTTGCCGGTCGGGTACTCAGGACGACACTCCGGGGTAAACATGTTTATGAAGCCGGACATGTTCTGGCAGCTCCGGGCAGCGGCCGCCTTCTATTCGGGCAGCCAAAGCCAATGGCGGCAGGTCGTGCCAAGCGCTATGGCTGAACCTGGTCCAGTACCTGTTCGTAGACGCCCGCAAGCTGAGCGGCGAGCTTTTGCCAAGCGAACTGGCTTTGCACAAACGCTTGTCCGCTCTGCCCCAATGTTTGGCGCAGTGTTTCATCATGGAGTAGGCGCACCGTTGCCCGCGCAAGCACTCCCCCGTCGCCTGGCCGGACCAGCAGTCCTGTGCGCTCGCTTTCGATATACTCGTTTGCTTGCCCAACTGCGCTGGCAACCACTGGTACACCGGAATTTAGTAGTTCCAGCAGCTTGACGGAGCATTTAGCGCGGTTCATCAAGGTATCGGCGAACGGCACAATCGCAACATCTGCGGCGGCCCATGCTTGGTGCAACGTCGGCAGCTCTGCCCAACCTCGCATATCAAGCTGCTCCGCGACACCAGTCTTCTGAGCCCATTCTTGGAGCACCACCGCTTCGTTCCGCTCGCCTGCGCCCATCACCAATAGCCGCGCCTGTGGACACTGCGCCCGTAGTCCCACCAAGCATTCGATAATCATCCGTAGTGGATATTCCCAAAAACGGGTATACAGTAGCACCACCGGCCTATCATCTAGCCCCAGCGCCTGACGTGCTGCCAAGCGAGATGGCAATGCCAGCGGCGTGCTCACGCCATTCGGTAGATAAACCACCCGCTCCGGCACAACTCCGAAGCCCCACACTTGGGTTTGTAATGTGCGCGATGCCACCGTCACAGAGTGCGCTCGCTGTGCTAAATTGCGCTCCTGCCAGGCAAACATGTGCTTCATCCATTGTGGGTAAGGCAACAACTCATTCCACCCGCCCCAGCCTTCCCAATCATCCGAATCTTGGACGATCGGGATACCTGGCTTATCAAGGTGTGCCAGCAGTGCTGCGAGACCACTGTAGCCTTTCGGCTTGAAGACATGCACTAGGTCAGGTCGCCAGCGTTTAGCTTCGCGCCACAACGCCCAGGCGGTTTCGGCAAATGCGGCAGCTCCTGGCAGCTGTGGCAGGCCCACATGTACAACCTCGACTCCATCCAGCACCTGTCGTGAGCCTGCATCTTCGGGATTTAGATAGGCCGGTGCCACAATCTGAACAGCTATCCCACGTCTACACAGCTCGCGTGCGAGCGGTAGTGCTCGTTGCCCGAGTGTGCCCTTCGGACGAATACCAAAAGGCGCTATCATCGCAACACGCATTAGCTTTGATCCTGCACATCTATACGCAGCCCGTGTTCGATTAGTGCCTGTTCTAACTGAGTGGCATCAGTGAACAAAATTGTTGTAATCCCGAGCTGTTCTGCGGCCACGATGTTCCGCGGCTTGTCGTCGATAAACAACGCTTCCTCGGGTGCTACTCTTAGCCCCTCCAATACCAGTTGGTAGATCCGTGGCTCTGGCTTGGCCACGCCAACCCGCGCCGAATTAATCACCACTTGGAAAAGCTGTGTGAGCTGGTGGCGTTCAAGGATCGCTTCCAGCTCGTCGGTTGCATTCGAAAGCAGCGCCATCGGGTATTGCCGCGCTAGCCGCCGCGCGAGGGCAACCACTCTCTCATCGAGTCGATGGCCGGCCCATAGCTGATCACGAAACGCCGCCACATCGCGTGCTTTAGGATCAATGTCAGCCATCACGGCCTCTAAATACGCTTGGTTTGTGATCTTACCGGTGCGCGCCAGTTTCCAGGCCTCGCCACTATACATGTGATCATACAGAGCCTCGGGAGTAATGCCCAGCCGCTCCGCCGCTTGTGTAAATCCGGCTAATGCTTCATGCTTGGGATCGAAAACGCCGCCAAAATCCCAAATAATTGCCTTGATGAGCTTTTCGCTACTTTTTGCCATAGCGGCCATTATAGCCGCTCTCGCTTGCCCTAACCCGCCGCAACGACTACAATGTTGGCCCGCACACTCATTGGGCGTACGAGATGCTTAAGGACCGCGATGAATGACCAACCGCCGCCGAACGTCCCACGTGTTTTGATCGATGGGCAGATCGACATGCAGTCAGGGCAGCCGATCCAGGTGCTAGCGCAACCGTCCACTCGGCGGTTAATCGTGCTCAACTCAACAATTGTCAATCAACTCGAGATCGGCCAGCCCCTCACGCTCCACCTACCCGACCTCCCCTCGCAGGCTGTCGTGGTGGAAGCGCTTGACCGCCTGTCATTAATCGTCCGGTACGTCCCGGCCCCCGACGAGCCCCGGGACGGGTCGCTCGATGTTTGACAGCCCCCTGTCGGTATGCTATACTCTCGCCGGTTGGTGAGGGGCTGTAGCTTAGTTGGGAGAGCGCCGCGTTCGCAATGCGGAGGTCAGGGGTTCGACTCCCCTCAGCTCCACCATATATCGAACCGGGGGCTTTAGCTCAGTTGGGAGAGCGACACACTGGCAGTGTGTAGGTCGGGGGTTCGAACCCCCCAAGCTCCACCACACGAATAGTCGGTCAGGGGCGCGAAATCCCTGACCGACTAGCTTTTTAATGTAGTCCCTTCCAGCCCTTGCCCCCGTAGCCAGCGCCAGTAACGCCGACCGTACTGCACTAGGGAGACCGCCAGGGGTAGCAGCGTGAAGTTAAGCAGGTGCCGGCCCCATGGCTGGACATTGAGCACATACAGCAGCAACGCCCCGGTCAATGAAACGGTCGTCGCTTTGCCCGCGTAGTTCGACGCTGCAACATGTGACGACTGACGAAAGATTAGCGCCGTACCTGTCACAATCGCGGCATCTCGACCTAGTAGCACATAGGTGATCCACCAAGGCAAATCGTGCCGCACACTCATGGCCACCGCAACGCTATCCAAGGTTAGCTTATCTGCGATTGGATCGAGAACCTTCCCAAGCTCTGAGACCTCGCCACGCGACCGGGCGAGAGGACCATCAACCGCATCTGTCGCCATCCCAACGGCGATCACCAGCAAGGCCTTCCGCTCGCCGTCCGCTTGAAGCAAAAAGGCGACGGTTGGCACGACAAGCACCAGCCGAAAGAGTGATAACCAGTTCGCAGGATATCGTAGCTCTTGTCGCGTAAAGGCTCTACGCATCGTCTGCAACAATGGCACCTCCATAGACTGAGACGAGAGGGCTTTCGCGCTGTAAACGCCCGGTCCACGTCGCTGTCATACTAGCCAGCAGTCCAAGCGAGCTAAGCGCCAAGAGCGGCGACCACAAGAGCAGCAACATCACCAGCAATAATAGGAGGTATTTGGTCATTTCAAGCAGCATCAGGACCAGTGCACCCCGCGCGACAGCGACATATTCACGAACCCATGCCGAAAACCAGTAGACCGCCGTGCCGCCAAAGAAGCAAGCGACTGCAAGAGGCTGGACCGGCAGCGTCGTTGGTATCGCGGCGACGACGAGAGCCGCAATTAGAGGCCGCAGCAGTGATTGGAGACGCGCATGCAGATGCGCATTGCCCAGCCTCACTGGTGCGAGGTATTGCGCATCACGCACCCGGATCGGAACAAAATACAGATTGGCGAACGCTTGCAGTATCGTCAGCAGTCCAATGAGGGACAGAGTCCAGCCATGCACAAATGGTAGGAGTTCAGTCCGCAGCGCAATACCATGGGTAACCGCCAGTAACCCTAGGGCCAGGAGTGCTAGCGGTGCATCCAGCCCCGCTAGAACTACCAGCATTACACATATTCCCCCTACATGCCACGCCGTCACATCCATATCTTATCGCCTATGTGCTTCGGCAAACTGGCGCCGTGCAAGCTCTGCCACAGCTGCAGCATATAACTGCACAGCTATGAGCCGGGCGTAAAATAGGCTGCTCATCCCCAACCATATCACGCCGAGCCGTATCCACCCATTAAGCGGTACCGTCCAACCAAGCACTACTATGACCAGTGCGATGACATAAAATGGTAGCGTTTGTAGCCGAGCGGATCCATACGCTGGCAGCGCAGGCGGTCGTAGGCCCTGCAGTACCAGCTTGGTCTCAAGCGCCGCGCCGATACCACCATCGTGCACAAATTGCACCTTACTCACAATCCCGGCGCTGCTCGTCCAGACTAAGACGACGTAGACGGCAACGAGGATAGCAAGCCCGACCGTGATAGTTTGACGCAACGGCCCCTCGATCCAAATGCCCACAATCAGGCTTGCCACCAGCACACCAAAGGACCCGAGCAGGCTGGGAAATGCAAAGAAGAAAAAATCGATAATGATACCGAAAAAGCCGATGAGTAATTTGGTGCTCCAATCAGCCCAGCGCGGTAACGGGGTCGCAAAGCCACGCTGAATATTTTCGATACTTTCAAGCTGATAGCCCTCAGCGATCGGCCAGCCGACAACACTCGTTAGGAGCGCTCCCCCGACCAGCACCTTATACCACCAATGCCGGTCACGGTGGATATTTCCCAAGGCTGCTTTGAGAGTAGCTGCCGGCGGCTGTTGTCCTACGTACACGCCCTACTCCATGCGTTCGAGGCGTCGCCGCAGCATTTCAACGGCCGAGACTGCGAGGATATCATACCCCGTCTCGATATGTAGGTCGAAGCCGCGTGCAGCATACTCTGTAGTCGTACCATCGCCCAACGCTAGATGCACCAGTGTCGACCCTTCTGTAGCCTGACGCTCACACATCACCGCTAGCCCGAAGACGAGGCCGTCCCCTGGCTCCGGCTGTTGAGCAGCAACTTCTGCTTCATTTTCAACGAGGAGTTGGGTCAATGGCCCTGGGCTTGCCATGATTGTGACACTCCCCGCCTGCAGCGCTGTCCGCCCCCCGACCACGCTTGTCAGCAGGCGAAAGACTGGTGCCGCTACTAGTGTTTCCCGCAGGTGCAACACCACCGGTTGTCGTTCCAGCAGATGCCCTACACGTTCCTGGAGCTGTTCATGATCGAGCAAGTGCTTACCAAAGCGGTCGATCATTGTCGCCACCAGCGGTGCTATCAGTGCTTCGGCTTCTTCCCGCGTCTGCGCGCTGGCCGCTAAGCGGATAGTATGCTGACCACCTTTG
>JBBRHB010000067.1:0-12673 GCA_038223355.1 Chloroflexales bacterium | reverse complement strand
CATTCACCAGTTGGTCGGTCAGCCCCAACCTTGCTTCTTCTACCAGTAGCGAGTCTTCGTTGAGCTCGCGATGCATCCCCACATCGGTGCGTGCCCCCACCTGGGTCTGCAACGGCTGCACGGCTTGATGACTATAAGCTACAGCTTCCAGGGCTGTGACCCACGCGGCTGCGTCGGGCAAGGCACCCATCCGTCCCTGACTGATGACGTTATCCAGGCTCGGTCTAGGCGGAGCACTGGCGGTCTCCGGATCGAGCTTTACGGTCGGGCGTGGCGTCCGCGTCAAATCTTCTAGTGTACGAGCTAGCTGCGTCAAGTCCGCTTTACGCCGCTCCTCAGTCAAGACCTGCAAATCGCTGGCATCGCGCAGCCGCAACCCTTGCTTCGGTCCGATGAGCAGCTGCACCAACGATAAGTCTCCTAGCGCGGTCTGGTTGCGATGGAGGAATTCAATCAAACGCGCCAGTTGCAGCGCCAGCGGCAGCGCATCACTTTCATCAAGTGCGGCCGGCTGTTGCGGCGTTTCGCCGCGCGACGCCAAAAGTTCGGCCAGTGACTGGTAGCCAGGTACATGTTCTTCTGCTACCAGGTAGCGCCGCCCATTGGCTTCAAAAACGGTTGCTGGCGGCAGCAGTGCCCGCACTGGATCATCGGGCAGTTCGATCAAACGCCACGGACCACTCGTCTCAGCGCTGGTATCGCTATCTTGCTCATATAAGAGCACGTCGTGCGGTAATAGTTCTGCCCCACACTCTTCGCAAAAGTGCGCACCGGGCTCATCCGAGCGTGTGCCGCACTGCTGGCAGATGTTCGCGGGTGCTTCTGCACGATAGACCCGCTGCCCTGCCTGCTCCTCGCGCAGCTCGATGATCGTATACTCGCCAACTTTTGTCCCGGGCGCGAGCACCGCATTGCTGCTCTCCAGGTCAGGAGGTGCAACCAACGGTTGTGTTGGATGGGCCGGCGGCTCGGCGCTACCTGATGGCTCCGGCATGCCCTCGCCCCCCGTTGGTGGAGCGGTGACCAGCTGCGCCTGAAGCTCGGCATCGGCCACAGGAATGGCGGGCACCGCTGGCGTCGGAGTTGTGGTTCGAGAGGGGACCGTTGAAGCCGAGGTTGCTGCCAGAGCGGGGGGCGGTTGCTGGAGTGCGGCCCCACAGCGCCGGCAAAAATGAGATGACGCTGCATTTTCATAGCCACAGGCTGGACACGCAATCATATCGCTCCTTCAGTTCGACTGTGCTAAGGTAGCCTACGTTAGGTAGCGAGTGTAGCACACTCCCGGATTGGATGCTGGAGAACTGTAATTGTTGCATAGCGCGGTGGTGGCAGCCAGGCTCATCCCAAATATGCCTGCTTGACCCGCTCATCTGTCAATAACGTGCTGGCAGGGCCACTAAACGTGATGCGCCCTGCCTCTAGTACATATCCCCGGTCGGCGTGCTTCAGCGCCAGGCTAGCGTTTTGCTCAACCAGCAGGATCGTCACGCCACTGGCATGCAGCCGCTGAATGATCGTGAAGATTTCTTGCACCACGATCGGTGCCAGCCCCAAGCTCGGCTCGTCGAGGAGGAGCAGTTTGGGCCGGCTCATCAACGCGCGTGCAATCGCCAGCATTTGCTGCTCGCCCCCGCTCAGAGTTCCAGCGAGTTGATTGCGCCGCTCGGCTAGGCGCGGAAAGGTTGTCAATTGCAGATCGATATCTTCGGCAATTGCACGAGTGTCATGGCGTGTATAAGCACCCAGCAGCAGGTTGTCGAAAACACTTTGTCGTGCCAGAACCCGCCGCCCTTCCGGTGCCTGTGCAATACCAAGCCGCACCGCTTCGAAGGCCCTTACGCGACGTAGGGAACGGCCATCATAGAGGATCTCGCCACTACGCGGCTTAATCAACCGTGATATTGTGCGCAGGGTCGTTGATTTACCGGCCCCATTAGCCCCAATCAACGTCACAACTTCGCCTGGATAGACTGTAAGTGTGACATCTTCTAGCGCCTGGATCCCGTCATAATTAACGAACAGCTTCTGAATATCCAGCAGCGGCTGCACCACTCCCTCAGTTCTCATCCATGATCCCTCAGTCCTTACTCCGCACCCAGATAGGCATCGATCACCGCCGGATCCTGCCGTACCTGCTCCGGTGCGCCGAGCGCGATCAACTGGCCGAAGTTCAACACGGCGATACGGTCACACAAGCCCATCACCAGTGGTACATGATGCTCGATGAGCAGCACCGTCAGCTTGAAGCGATCACGGATCCCCCGAATGAATATGCTGAGTTCCTGCTTTTCATTAGTATTCATACCGGCCGCCGGCTCGTCAAGCAGCAACAGCGTAGGCTCCAGTGCTAGGGCCCGTGCGATCTCCAAACGCCGCTGATCACCATACGGAAAGGTACGCGCCTCTTGGTGTGCCCGGCCAAGCAGTCCGATCAGATCAAGGAGTTCGCACGCACGTTCATGTGTATGCTGTTCTTCGCGCCTAGCCAGGGGCAAAGCGAGGATGCCACCGATCACGCCGCTCCGCGTATGAACATGTCGTGCGATCATCACATTTTCGAGCGCGGACAAGTTGCCGAACAGGCGAATATTTTGGAAGGTTCGCGCTAGGCCCCGCCGTGCGATCTCATCAGGTCGCAACGTACTAATCTCGGCACCCCGATACCGTACACTGCCGCTCGATGGCCGCTGCAGGCCCGTCATCATGTTAAAGAGCGTGGTCTTTCCGGCACCATTTGGCCCAATCAGCCCGAAGATTTCACCCTCTCCCACGTCGAACGAGACGCGGTTGACCGCAACCAGCCCTCCGAAACGTCGCGTCAATTGCTCCGCCTCAAGTGCCACCGAGCGCATTGGCCTGCCCTGTAGCGCTTGCTCGGCAGCGTGAGTAGTCATACTTGTCCTGGGACTTGTCGAGTAGCCTCGAACTTGCGGCGCCTGAACAGGTTGGGCCGGATTAAACCCTGCGGGAAAAAGATCGTGCCGAGTACGAGGAGCAGTCCATAAATAATCAGCCTGCCATCCTTAAGCAGTTGGGCCAGTGCCGGTGGTAGTCCCGGTATCGCCGCGATTCCGCGCAGTACTTCCGGTAAAGCATACAGCACGATGCCACCTACTATCGGTCCCAGAAAGGTCCGCGAGCCACCAATCAGCACGAAGGCTAGATAGGCAATCCCAGCATCGAAGGTCCCCTGCCGCGAGTTCCACGTATTAATCGAATGTGCGCTAATAACCCCCACGATCCCGGCCAGCACCGCCCCCATCGTAAAAGCCAGGACCTTGTGATAGGTCAGATTGATCCCCATCGCCGCCGCCGCTAGTTCATCTTCGCGGATCGCTGTGAAGGCTCGTCCCACCCGAATGCGCTCAAGCCGGTAGACGAAGAATGCACTGAGCACCAACAAAGGCACTACGACCCAGGCGTAGCCCAACTGTGAGGCAAAAGGCTGCGGGATATTAAAGATGCCGATGGCCCCGCCCGTTAGATCCAGCACTTGGGTCACAACCTGCAGAATCTCCACAAAGGCGATTGTCGCAAGCAGCAAATAGATGCCGCGCAGCCGCAGTGCCGGCAATCCCAGTGCGACTGCGAGGACTGCTGATAGTACACTTGCCACCAGCATCTCCACGATGAGCAAGCTGACCGGATACAACGGTCCGGGAAACCGCAGGATCTCATGCGCCCCCAGCCGCCAGACATACGCCTGTGTTGCGCTATCGAACGGGACGACACGGGTAGAAATGATCGCCGCCACATAGCCACCCAACGCATAAAAGCCTGGGCTGGCTAACGAGAGTTGGCCGGCGAGCAACGGCAGATACAGCGACAAGGCCAGCATCGCCGCCAGCATCATCGCCACGATCAACGAGCCATAGGTCGCGAAGAAAACTGCCATGCCTAACGCCCCCTCGTCCCCTACACCTTTTGCAGCTGTGCACCGCCAAGCAAGCCTTGAGGCCGGAGCAGCAGCATCAAGAATAGCACTGCAAAGGCGACTGCGTCTTTATAGGCTATATACTGCGCTGGCACAAAAGCCTCCGCCAGCCCCAGCACCACGCCACCTACGATTGCACCTGGAATATCGCCCAGCCCACCCAGTACGATCACCGCCAGTCCCCGTAACCCAAAGCTGATCCCAAAGTACGGCCCGGCAATACTCACGCTCGACCCAATCAAGGCCCCGGATAAGCCGCCGATCATACCGCTCAAGAAAAAGGTCAATAGGATCAGCCTATCGGTGTTAATCCCGAGCAGGCTTGCCGTCGTAGCATCTTCCGCGATCGCCCGCAGTGCTTTGCCTGTCTTGGTACGATTCAGCCAGTAGGTAAGCAGCAACATGATCACGACCGCCACACCAAAAATCACGATCTGCACCGTGCGTACCGGAATCCGCCGGGTGCCAAGCCCAAAATTAATTGCCGTCGGCAGGTTGCCATACGGATGTGCCGGATAAGAATAGTTTTCGGCCCCGACCAGATACTGGATGACGTTGACGATGACTACCGCGACGCCGAGGCTCGAAACCAGACTCAGCAGCGGATCCGCGCCGCGCTCGCGGAGTGGGCGAAACGCCAGTCGCTCGATCACGATCGAGACCACTCCCGCCAGTAGCGCTCCTACAACGGCTGCCAGCAGAAATGGCAGATGGATCGGCAGTGCCGAGTTTTTGAGCAGCCCATTATACCCAAAGGCCGATCCGGTCAACGCATAGGTGAAGTAGGCTCCCAGCGTAAAGATGGCCGCGTGGGCAAAGTTAATAATCCGCAGGATCGAAAAAATGAGCGTGTAGCCGATCGCAAACATGGCATACACGCTCCCAATCGCCAGTCCATTCAGGACCTGTTGGAAAAAGAGTGGCAGGCTCATCTGCTATTTAAGCAACACGAACTTCCCGGTCGCACCATCTGCATTCATCTTGACCTGCGCGACATAAAAATCATTCTGCACGACTTCGCCCTCCGCCGTAAACGAAATCGGCCCGAGCGGCGTCTGGTATTTGCCCTTGAGCAGCTGATCATTAATCGCCGTACGGGCGGCCTCAATGCTTAAGCCCTTGAGCGGTGTTGCCTTATCGACTGCGCTCATCGCTTTCACAAAGACCTGTACGCCGGCAAAGGCCTGGGCCGCGAGTTGGCCCGGCTCCTGCTTTTGCAGATCCTGATAGCTCTTGCGGAAGTCATTATTAACGGGACTGTTAAGCTCGTAGCTATACGCCTGGGCGATTAGCAGCCCGTCACATTGCGCCTTACACACCGGGTAAATATTGGGGGTGTTAAATCCATTGCCGCCGATGATCAAGCCCTTGTAGCCTAGTTCACGTAACTGCTTCACGAGATTGCCACCGTCAACCGCCAAACCCGAGATAATGACCAGATCAGGATTCTGATTGAGTACCGTCGTCGCCTGTGATGTAAAGTCGGTATCGGTGGTTTGGAAGGTCTGTACCGGCAACAATTGCAGTCCACTGGTCGTGGTGATCACGTGCTGGAACGTGCCCGTCTCGGATTTGCTGAAAGCATCGTTCTGGGCAAACAACACCGACACCTTTTTGATTTGCGGATTCTGCTTAAGCGCAGCCTTGACCGCATTAGGTGCCACGACCGACACGGGTGCCGAAACCCGCGCAACATACGGACCGATCTGTGGAACGCCCTTCGCCGTGTTCGATGGACCCACGACCGGCACCTTCGCGGTATCAGCAATCTTATCCGCTGCAAAGGCCTGCTGCGACAGCGTTGGCCCGACGATGCCCAACACTTTGCTTTGGTTAATCAACGCATTGAAGGCATTAATTGCTCCGTTCTCGTCACCCGCCGTATCCTGGCGGATAATCTTGAGCGGTCGTCCATTAATACCGCCATGATCGTTAAAATACTTTTCGGCGATGGTGACCCCAATCACCTGTTCCTGACCGAGTGCCGCTGTATTACTGGTTTCGGCCACCGCCACGCCCAATGGCACCGGATCTCCGGCGAGCGCGGCTGTACCGCCGGTCGTAGCCGCGCTGGTACTCGAAGGAGTAGGGGAGCCGCAGGCCATCAGCAGCCATGCACCGATGACGAATAAGGTGGATAGACGAGCAACCATGCTACGCATATTGTCATCTCCATAGAATTCTGTAGAGGCATCACTGCCTACTGAGTGGCCGCGATTATAGCATGTGGGCGCAATCTAGCTCATCAGGGCTCTTGTGACGGGGCACAATACTTAATGAGCCGTCGACTTCCAGTACGCCAAGCTCGGCCTGACTAGGGCTGTGAAGGCCATGTTGCCGTAACGCCATCAACAATTGAGCCTCAGTAATATGCTGCAGATGCATGCGCTCCCGGAGTAATTCACCATGCTGCAAAATAACTGTCGGTGTGCCGACGACATGCGTTTCTAAAGCGGGCACGCGCACAAAGAGGAGTGCGCACATCTTGCCAAGGGCCAACAGCGCCCCTGCGGTGATAAACCCGACCCATAGCTCACCGCGACCCTGCGTCATCGCATTCTGTACAGCGTTGGCAAGCGCCATAATCAAGGCGAGGTCATAGAGCGATGCCTGCCCAAGGCGACGCTTGCCCCCCAGTCGGAGCCCAACGAGCAGTGCCACCACAATGATCGCCGTATGAGCGGCAAGTATAGATGCTTGCCACCACATGGCGCCGGCCACCAAGGCGCAATCCTGCAATCAAAAACAGATAGATCGCCAGCGTGTGGAGCACAACTCGAAGCAGTAGCGGCATCCAGCTAAATCCTCCTTGGCAGGTCCAGGGCATACACCATCAGGCCACATCCGCCTTGTGCTTCCGCATCATATGCTCCCCGAGACGGCGTATCCTTAGCGGAGATTTAAGCAAAGCTTATGAAACTATTAAGATGGAACCTGACACCACGGTTCAGCTTCCAATATCGTATTCATATCGCCTTCTGCCAGGAAATACCCCTTGGCGCACCTACCCATCTACTGCTATTAGTTGGCTGTTGATGGGTAGGTGCAGGAGTGCCTGGCGGTAGTTCTGAATTTTCAGAACAAGGTGCTGCATATCCCTGACGAGCATCCAGTCGTAGCCGAACGTGTTTGGATTGTAGAACTCTGCGCGCTCGGAGTTGAGAGTCCGTGGGGCATTCGTGAACATGATGCCTTCTGGTTGAGTCTTGAGCGCCTGTCCTAACTGCATGAGTACATCACCATGAGCTGCAAGCTCGTGACTAAGCCGCAGGATTACGGCTTCAACCTGTGTTCTTTCTGCCAACAAGGTGCTGCGTTGACGATCGTCCATCAGTGGTCTCCTAGTCATTGCCTGGTCCATGGGGAGCATGTTGGCGCAATGACGACAGCCGATGTATCGTATAACCCTGCGCGCACTAAAAGTTGGGGTCGTATCACAAAGCTGTTCGTCGGCTTCCTCGGCTACGAACGGCACAGGGTTCTTAGTCCCGCTCCAATGACCCGAGTTTGTCGGTACGAAGCCACCAGCACACCCCGGCACACATGAGCAAGGCGAGCCCTGTCCCGAGGGCGCCCCATTGCACATCCCGTGGTAGATAGCGATAGCTGATCACGTGGTGCCCGGCACTCACCGGCACGCCACGATACACTGCATTAGTTCGATAGAGTCGCGCCGGTTGCTGGTCAACGGTCACCTGCCAGCCGTCAGCATAGCTATCACTGAGGACGACCAAGGCGGGACGATCCACGTCGACGGTAAGGACAACGTCCTCGGCTGCATAACTGGTAATTATCGTCCTGGCCGAGAGCGGTGCTGCCGATTGACCGGTTGCAAGCGTGGGGAGATTTGGGATACGCTCCTCAACCACGGCGGCACGGCGCGGATCAAACGAGGGGGCATAGACCGCGTCGATGGCCGTATCTGGAGTCGTGAGATAGACCGCACCTACAGCGAACGCCCGGGGCAACACTGCGGAGTTGCGGTAGACACCCACGCGGCCATCATGTTGCCATAAGCTCCATGGCCCCGTGGTGCTAATGGGTACGGTAGAAAGCAAAAACTGGACATTCGCCAGATTAAAAAAGCGCTGAGCTGGCGGTTGGATCGCCAGCAATGTATTATGGTTGAGACCACTAATCTTGCGACGGCGATTGACAAAGCGGGCATAGCGCAACCCAACGACATCTTCATAGCCGAGCACATTGTCGAGTCCCTGGGTCATCGACACGTTGTTTTCCATAATGCGCACTGAGAGTGTATCAATGCGAAAAAAGCCCGGTGTAGTATGTAGCTGGGTCATGAGCGGGGTGGGTGGATAGATCGCGGCCGGTGCCACCGAGCCATTAAACGGCATCCCGTAGGCCGTGAGGTCAAGGTATAGCACGGGCAGCAACAACACCGGTACCCAACGCCGCAACGGTTGCACAACCACCAGCCATGCTAGCCCAACGCCAACGAGGGCCATGACGAGCAGCATCACGAACTGGAGGTCAGACCGTTTATACAGGGCAGCGATTTCAAGCAGGGTTTCGAGGCGCGGTTGGCGGTTGAGGAGCCACGACGACGTACCGACACTCACAGACCGGAGCGTGAGTACCGACCCCACCAGTCCCACAACGCACGCCATGGCTGTCCCAACGAAAACCCCGCGGCTCCATGGGCGCTGCGAGAGGAGTGCTTCAACACCCAGACCGGCCAACACGGCCGCCGCCAGACTCCAACTTAAAGTAAAGCGAATGCCTACGCCTACCTGGAAGAGCGGGAGGCGGTAGAGTGCCGCAAGGCCGGGCAGCGGAAAGCACCACCCCAGGGAAAGAAAGGCCACCGTTGCCCAGTACATCACAGTGCGGCGGGGCCGAGCTGCAATCACGCCAACGACCGCGAATGGTACCGTCAAGGTGCCCATGTATACGGCCGATTCAAGATATGAATTGGCCGGCCCCCAGTAGCGATTGTTGAGTGGCGTACCATACAGATAGGGATTGAGCACCAGCAAGAAGTGCTTCAAGTTGCTCCAGGCCCCAAGATAGGACGCACTTTGCAGTCGATGGACCAGGGTACCACTGTCTCGGATCAGGGCCATAGCCGGGAGAAGTTGCGGCAGTGTCAACCCGATCGCCGCTACGCCTGCGAGCACCAGCAGCGCGAGCCGTTCGACCGGTCGTCGCCAGGGAAGATGAACGAGTGTCCAGCTTCCCCAGACAATCACGAACAGCGCGGACGTTTCGGGATGTCCACCCAGAAACTGGATCGCCAGGCAGGCGACCAGCAGCATAAACCAGCGACTGCGAGGCTGGGCCAGGAGGCGATCCGTGGCATAGAGGGCGAATGGCAGCCATGCCAGCACATTGTGAATGGGAAAATTGAGCCAGGCAATACTGCTGCCGCACAACTGATAACTCAGACCTGACCACGCGGCCGCTGTGTCACGGGCTCCCAAGCGACGTACCAAGAGATGTAGTCCCCAGCCCATCAGCCACAGGCGAACAATCGCCGTCGCAACCCAAATCCACTGGGGACCGAGGGGTGAGAAAAGAATATTGAGAGGGTACAGCACGGCCGGCTGGAGGGTAGCCATGAAGGGCATGCCGCTAAAGATTTGCGGATTCCACAGCGGAATGTGGCCCTGCTGCAGCTGCGGCACGGCGACCGCCATATACGGATAATAGTAGCCAGTAATATCACCGAGCAAACCGTTAGTCTGATGGGCAAGCGGAACGGGTGCGTGATGGCTCCAGATCGAGTCGGACACATAATAGGTATTTTCGAGCGGCAACGGGACCCGCTGCTGCCAGAAGGTCGGGAGGAAGAAGAGGACTGCCGTTGCGAGATACAACAATGGTGGCCAGAAGGTGCGTCGTTGCAGCATAGGGTCGTTCCTTAAGTGTTCAATTAGCTGAAAGGCTAGGGCGGGGTGCATCCGGAGCTTCCACGCGGTAAATCAAGCTTGTCCCTACAAACGTGGGGTAAACTGTACCTATCGTGCGGATCAACATCAAGGCCCGCAAATTCTGCAAGCTATTGTCGGTACAGCCGGGGACGACTGTTGGGAAATTAATAGCGAGCGGCCACGGTATTAGTAGGGTGCGTACTGTGCAATGCTGGAGTGGGGGGCGACAACCATGAGTGTATCTCCTGTGACACAATTCGTAGGCACACGCACTTTACACTGAGGTCAGACTAGTGTCCTTATCCCCACCTTAAGGAGGCCTTACCTTTTCGTTAAGATGATAGGCATCACACGATCACTCCCCAGGCGGTAATTACATGCTCGCTGGAATTCGACCACGTACGGCCACGGTGCTCGTCAAGGCGACAACTCCGCCGTTCATAGTTATGGCGTAAAGGAGGGCTGCAGGTGGGCTGCTCATCTCTCTTAGCGGTGTTTAGGAATTTTGACTGAATCTTAGTTTCTATCTTTTGCAAATCAAGAACAAGTGTGCTATACTACCCACATTAACGAAGCGATAAGACCTCGCATCTCCTAACATGGTAACGACTTTACCAACGAAAAATCAAAATGTTGTGTCTGTACCATGTACCAAAACTGAACTTGTTTGTACCGAAACAGTGACCCATGTAACACACGTATTACGCGGCTGTACCACGGCTCCATGCTACAATTCCGAGTCGGTATAGAGGAGCCAGCATGACCGTTCGATCCAATTACCCTTTCACTCAACCAGTCGCCGTGGCCTTTCGGGATATTGATGCGCTGGGCCATGTCAACAATGCCACCTATCTAAGTTACTTTGAAGATGCCCGTGTGCGTTACCTGTTGCAGCTCATGGGTGCCGAGCGGCTCGACCAATTGTCGGTGGTTGTTGCTGAAAATACTGTCCAGTACCGCAAGCCGGTCTTCTATGGTGACGTTCTTGAAATCGGGGTGCGAGTCAGCACGATTGGCACTAAAAGCTTTGTCGTCGAGTATGCCTTGTATCGGCTGCCGGATGAAGTGCTAACGGCCGAGGGCCGCACCGTGATCGTTTGGTATGACTATGCGAATCAGCAATCGGTGCCAGTACCCGACGCATTCCGGCAGGCTGTTGAGCGAGCCCAAGATAGTCTACCGACATTCGCAAGCTTCTCAAAAACTGGTTGAAAACTCCTTGGCTTTGTGACCGTACCTGTCACAACCATTTGGTATGATTCGCTTATCAGCGAACCCGAGTAGATACCGGTGTGATGGAGGAAACAAATCATGGCGAAGATTGAACAACTGCCGACCAGCATTAGCCGCACGTTCCGTGCTGCGATCCGTGTGGGTGAGGACTTTTATACGGTTGAAGAAACGGTGACGTTGCCGCCGACTGCAACCGACGATGAGATCGCCGCTGCCGTAGCCCTAGGCGAGCGCATCTACCAGGCGCAACGGGCTGCCGCCGACGTCCAGGTGCGGATGCTACGCGATCAAGCCGCTGGCAGCCCGCAACCAATTCAAATTCGGGATCCCGAAGCGCCGGCCAGCGACAAGCAGCGCCAGTACATGGATTATCTCGTCAACGAATTGCATTGGAATGGAGCCCAGCTTCAGCAATTCGCCGGCGAGCGTAAGCTCGACATCTTGACCCTGACCAAGCGCGAAGCCAGTGAGTTGATCGATGACCTGAAAGGGCTGCTCGATCTCCGTACAAATGCGCCGGCCGTCAAGGGGGATGCCGAAAAGGAACCTGTGGAGGCGACTCCTGCTCTGCCGACGTTTGTTGAGCGTGCTACGCAACGTCAGGTCAAGGCACTGGAGCGCCTGGCAGAGGACCGTGGCATCGACGTCAGCGCCGAGCTGACTGCTGCCTACGAGCACAACTCGCTTGACCAGCTTAGTCTTGACGAAGCCGGTCAGCTCTTGACCGACTGGCAGCAGCGGCCACGCCAGCTACGCCCTCGCACCGATAGCCAACGCCAGGCTGCCTAATTTGGCTCCCCTCACGCGCTAGCCAGGGTAGTGCGGAAGCACGAGACGGGAAGGTTACAACAAACCTTCTCGTCTTTGCGTGCGTATGGCAACACATGAGATACGGCTTATTTTGAGGAGATGTGGATGAATCCTATTAAAGGCACGGTTAATTCCGTGGAGTTGATTGGCTGGCTTCGGGACGCTCCTGAAGAACGCTTCGCCACCAACGGCATGGCGATTGCCTCGTTCAGTGTCGCTACCAAGCGCCGTACTATGCAGCAAGAAGACGGCACTTGGATGTATGAAACCGAGTGGACCGATGTAGAGGCTCACGATAAGCTGGCCGAAACCGTCACGATGAACTTGAAGAAAGGCAGCCGTGTACGCGTCTCCGGCAGCTTGCTGACCAATACGTGGCAGGATCGTAATGGCTTGAAACATAAAACGACCGTTGTACGGGTCGAAGATGTCATGTTTCTCGATACCAAGATGAGTATGGACGACGCTGTCATGGCCGAGGCCAGCGACTAAACGCCTTCCACACGCAGCATGGCGGCTGGTATACTTCAGCCATGCTTCGTGTGACTTCCCTGGCAAGTGGTTCGAGTGGCAATGCCTTTCTGGTCGAAACTGAGCAGTATGCCCTGCTACTTGAAGCTGGACTATCTGCCCGCACTCTGGAGCGGCTTTTACGCCGCTATGCTGTCGATCCTGCCACTTTAGCTGCCATCGTCCTGACGCATGAGCATCACGACCACGCACAGGGTGCCGGTCCGCTGGCCCGCCGCTGGCAGATCCCGGTAGTATGTAGCCCTGCCACCCAACGCACATTGGGGGCTGAACT
>JBBRHB010000066.1:0-12722 GCA_038223355.1 Chloroflexales bacterium | reverse complement strand
CCCCGGGTTCATCACAAAAGGCGGAGGCGCATTTCGCGATATGGGTGTGCACTGCCTCGATGCTGCCTGGTGGCTGCTGGGTATGCCTCAGCCGGTGAGCGTGACCGGGGTCGCAGGTGCGAAGTTCGGTCCACGGGGGCTTGGCTTCTGGGAGTACCAAGCGCAGCCGCCGGCCGTCGCACAGCAGTATGCTGCGGATGACTATGCGGCGGGGCTGATCCGGTTCGAGGATGGGCAGGCGTTGCATATCGAGAGCTTTTGGGCTTCGCACCAACCGGACGATTTTCAGATCGAGCTTTTCGGCACCGAGGCCGGGGCGCAGCTTCGGCCGCTGAAGGTGTACCGCACCGAGAACGGTGCGCCCACGGATAGCACGATTGAACTGCCAGTGGGACCGACGGTGTGGGAGCGTATTGGCGCGCATTTCATAGCGTGTATTCTTGATGGCGTCGCCTGCCAAGCACCGCTACGACACGGTATGCTTGTGCAGGAGCTGCTCGAGGCCCTCCTCCAGAGTGCTGAGACCGGCAAGGAAGTTAGTGTGGGCCGGGCCACGTCAGGGTCTTTGACTGCTTAAGCGCTAGTTGTGCCTAGGCCAAGCGCTCGAAAGTGCTCGTGCGCCTCAGCAAGCGTGACGGGCACTATGTCGTACTGCGTGCTGAGCATCGTACAATAGTTGAGGAGTGCCTCTAACGTAACGCTTTGAGGATCGTCGTCACGATGATAAGCGAAGTGGTTATGTGTGAAAATGCAGAGCGTCGGAAAAGGCACCGGATCGGTCCCCAGGCGCTCGATCCAGCGATCAGCGATGGGGCGGTGCCATTTGTCGAAGTAGCCACTCTCGATGCACAGGTCATGGGCATAGCCGCCAAAACCGATCTTGTCCGGGTCGGTCGTTACCGGCAGCTCCAGAAACGGGAGGCCGCCCGGGCGCAAGCGATCATGGGGATCAACATAATGTGCCTCAACCGGGGCGTGAGACCAACGAGCTGCGTGACGCGGCACGTCGCGGCCCGGGCTAGAGACCGAGCCTTGCCGGAAGCCGAGTCGGAAGAGAGCGTCAAAGGTGGCATCGTTCGCGGAAAAGTTGCCCGGACGAAAGGATTGAGGCCGGACACCGATGGCGTCGCGGAAGCGCTCAAGGCCGTGGTCGATCAACGCCTGCTGGTGCTCCAGATCATATTTGCCCAAGGGGTCTTTGTAGCGCTTGTCACCCAGGTGTTCAGGGTGAAGGTGGAGGCCAAGCTCAATGCCGAGCCCGGTCAGTTCTTCCAATAACGGCGCATGCTCTTCAGCACAGGCAGGGGATAGAAAAAGCGTGGCCGGGTAACCAGCATTTAGAAGCCGAAGACAGAAGCCTTCAATAGAGCGCGCGCTCAGTTCCCACGTTGCTCGGCTACTGCCAGAGGCTTTGCCGCCAGCAGGCTCGCAATCCATGGTGAAGAGGACGTGGAGCATTGGTTTGGATAGCATACTTTTAATACCGGGCATCAGGCGACTGAGGTCGCAGGTCGCATTAACCTAACTTGAAAACGGCCAATGTCTGCAGGAGCAAGGCAACGACCGCTGCGATCACTAGGGGTACCGCAAAGCGGGTAAAGCGACGCCGTAATTGCCGTCGCTCGACGCCCGTCCGAAGATAAGCCTCCGCAGCCATGACGACCAAAAATAACACAATACCAAGCAGCGTCATCGGGCCGAGATACAGCAGACTATTCGCGGCGCTGGTGCCGATGAAAGCCGCGATCATGGTAATGACAGCCGCACGCCAGACAAAGAAAACCAGGATGGACAGCACAAACAAGAGCAGCAGCAGGCCATAACACGCTATGTAGGCCAACCTTAACTCGCGGTTTGATGGACTGCTGGTTTGAGGCACAGCTCACTCTCCTTCGTGTTTAAAAGCACGAAGAAATGGTACACCATCCATCATTACTGATCAACCCACGGCGGCCGAAGTGCCGAGCTAGCGACCGCGTTTCGGCTTTGCTGCAACGACAGCCGGTGGTTCCGCGCTCCTTAGGGTTGTCAAATACTGCTCGTAGAGCGGCAGCGCTTCGGCGTCCGCGGCGACCTTATCGGCCACGGCCTGCTCCTGAGGCAGAACACCGCCCTGTGTGCGTTGCTGAAAAGAAGCATACGTTTCCTGCTCCGCCGGTGTCAGAATTGTTTGGAGCCGAGAGACATATTGCTGGTAGGCCGCCAGCAGATCGGCGTGGCCCAGGCGCCCCAGGACCTGTAATGCCCGTTCATACGGATTTGAGCTGTACGCCGTTGGATTTGGACTGTACGCCGTCATATAGCGACTCCGATCATGATTTCGAAGCTCCCCACACTACACTCGTTTATAGTGCCGAACCTTGTGCGCGCTCCAAAACGGGTGTGGCGGGAACGTTGGAGGTAGTTGGCTCGCCGGGTGCCCGTTGCCAGAGGAGGGAGCCCGTATGCTCAACCTTAATCTCACCCAATTTAGCAACGCCCGTTAGTTTGAGGTCTTCGGCGAAGTGACATGCGGCCCAATGATCCGGAGCAACCTCCCGCAGGGCGGGACGCTCATTGGAGCAGATTTCTTGGGCATAGGGGCAGCGTGGATGGAAATAACAGCCCGAGGGTGGGTTTGCGGGGCTTGGCACGTCCCCAGGAAGGCGCGTCGGTCGTGTGCGGTTGCGCGGATCGGGCTTGGGAATCGCAGAAAGTAGTGCCTCGGTATAGGGCATTTTTGGGTTGTAGTAGAGTTCTTCGGTTGGTGCCATCTCGACCAGATAGCCAACATACATCACGGCTACACGGTCCGAGATGTGCTCAACGACACTTAAGTCGTGGGCCACGAACAGGTATGTCAGGTCAAACTGGTTCTGGAGATCTTCGAGTAGATTGAGTACCTGCGCCTGGACCGAGACGTCGAGGGCCGAAACCGGCTCGTCACAGATGATGAGCTTCGGGTTGAGCGCTAGAGCGCGCGCGATGCCGATCCGTTGGCGCTGACCGCCGCTGAAAGCGTGCGGGTAGCGCGTCATATGCTCCGGTCGTAGCCCAACGACCGTCAGCAACTCGGCAACTCGTTCGCGCAATTTGCGGCCACTCAGGATCTTGTTGATCACCAGAGGCTCGGCAACGATCCGGCCGACGGTCATGCGTGGATCGAGTGACGAGAAGGGGTCCTGGAAGATCATCTGCATGTTGGTGCGGACGTGGCTCAGGTCTTTGGCATTCAGATTCTCGATATGGACTTGGCCGAGATCCGGATCGTTAAAGATGACCTCACCGGCTGTCGGGTCGTATAAGCGTACGAGCGTGCGGCCGGTCGTGCTCTTGCCGCAGCCGCTTTCGCCGACGAGGCCGAGCGTTTCGCCTTTACGGATAAAGAAATCGACGCCGTCGACGGCCTTGACCTGGCCGATGGTGTGCCGTAGGAGGCCTCCCATAATTGGGAAGTGCTTTTTCAGCCCCTTCACCTCCAGCAGCATGTCGTTGGTCGCTTGATCTTCACTCATGGCACTTCCTCAGGTATGCAAGAAGGGATTACACCCTGACTACTTGCGGTTGACACGTGGTGCCGCGCCATCGTCAACGTCGCCAGGCGTCAGATTCGGCTCGGCTGAGTTATTGACAGTTCCGCCGCCGCTGCCAGGGATCACCATCGGTTCGCTCGCGTAGCTAGGCGCATTGACCGCATCCGGTACTACTCCTTCGGCAGCTACACCGCCGCTTGAGCCGAACTTGCCGAGGACTGTGCTACCGGGATGTAGGTGACAGCGTACTGTATGAAGATGCTCGGCTTCCACGCGGGTTTCGGCCGGAACGAGCGTATCGCAGAGGCCGGGCATGAAGCTGGGACAACGTGGGTGGAAGGGGCAGCCTGTGACCGTCGAATATGGGTCGGGCACACTGCCTTTGATCGCATCCAGCCGGCCATGGCGCTGGCTGCCGAGACGCGGGATCGAGCGCAGTAGCGAAATGGTGTAGGGATGCTTGGGATCATAGAAAATGTCATCGACCGTCGCACGTTCGACCACTTTGCCGAGGTACATGACAGCAACCTCGTCACACATTTGCGCGACGACACCCATATTGTGGGTGATGAACATAATCGAGGTGCCGATTTCTTTCTGCAAGTCGCGCATCAACTCGAGAATTTGAGCCTCGGTGGTGACGTCAAGCGCCGTTGTGGGCTCGTCCGCGATGAGTAACGTCGGCGTGCAAGAGAGGGCCATGGCGATCATCGCACGTTGACGCATGCCGCCACTGAGCTGGTGCGGATAGCTGTCGGCGATGCGCTGGGGATTAGGCATCCCAACCTTATCGAGGATGTTGATAGCGCGGCGGCGGGCTTCCTCATGATTCTGGGTTTGGTGTAATAGCACGGCCTCTTCGATCTGCTTGCCGACCGTGAAGAGGGGATTGAGCGACGTCATCGGCTCCTGAAAGATCATGCCAATGCTATTGCCGCGAATATGATGCATCTCGTCGCTATGACGTCCGATCTTCAGGATGTCAACCGGCTTGTCTCCACTCTCATTGAAGAGCACCTCACCACCCTCGATCTTGCCAGGGCGCCCGACCAGTTGCATGATCGACAGGCCGGTGATGCTTTTGCCGCAGCCACTTTCACCGACAATGCCGAGTACCCGGCCGCGTGGGATATTAAAGCTCACGCCATTCAACGCCCGTACTACACCCAGGGTAGTATGGAAGTGGACATGGAGATCCTTCACCTCGATCAGATTGTCGTTGGGGTTTACGGCACCCGCGCGCCGCTGCACATCGGTTTCGAGAGCTGTCATCGATCCGTCTCCTCGCTTTGCTTAACCGTAGGGATCCACAGCGTCGCGTAGGCCATCACCAAGTAGATTAAAACAGAGCACTGCAGCGATCACTGCTGCCCCAGGAATCATCAGCCAGGGATAGGTGGTCACCACTTGCACTTGTTGAGCGTCGCGTAGTAGTACGCCCCAGCTGACGGCCGGCGGGAGCATCCCCAAACCCAGGAAGCTTAGGGCCGTCTCGCCCAGAATGGCGCCGGGTACAGCCAGGGCTGCCACGACGATGATGTGGCTGACAGCGTTGGGCAGCATATGGTTCATGATGACGCGCGTATGTGAGGCTCCTGCCAGCCGGGCTGCAGAGGTATAGTCCGCGCCACGGTAGCCAAGCACCTTGCCCCTGACCTGACGCGCCAAGCCAGTCCAGGTCACCAGTGAGAGCACAACCGTGATCAAGAAAAAGCGCTGGGTGACCGAAATATCATGGGGGAGAGTTGCCGCGATCGTCGCATAGAGCGGGAGCGTCGGAATCGACGAAATCAGCTCGATCACGCGTTGCATTAGGTTATCGATGATGCCACCGAAGTAGCCGGAGGCGGTCCCCAGAATTGAGCCCAGAATGGTAGAGAAGCCTACCCCGACGAGGCCGACACTTAGTGAGACGCGCGCACCCACCAGTATGCGACCGAAGATGTCGCGGCCCTGCGAGTCAGCACCCCAAATATAGATTTTGGCAAGCTTGCTAACACCGAAGAGGTGGAGGTCGCTATTGAACAGGCCGAGCACGGAATACGTTGAGCCGTGAACGAATAACTGAATGGGATTTGACTGTGTACAATCCTTGGTATATACCCAGGCGAAATTCTTCTGGTCAAGCGTTTGTTTTACGCCACAAATGCCAGGCCAGCCCCCCGCGAAGGTAAGGGAGCTCGGCCCTGACCATTGGTAGTTGGTATCGATCTCATTGATATCGTATGGTGCGAAGAACGGAGCAAAAAGCGCCAACAAGTACATAATGATCAGGGCAATGCCGCCGAAGACCGAGAGCTTGCTCTGCATAAAGCGCCGCACCATTAAGCGCCCTTGCGAGATCTGCGAGGTATCGGCCTTGACAGCCTTGGCGGCGACAGGCCGCGCGCCAATGGGCTTCGCGAGGTTGGGTGTTGCCATTACCTTCTCCTTACTCGAGTCGGATGCGAGGATCGACCCAGGCCAGCGCTAGGTCGGCCAGTAGGTTGCCGACGACCAACATAACCGACAGCAACAACAGGAAGGCGACCGCTAGGTAGGTATCCTTCTTGATCAAGGCATTGATGAAGAGGGGTCCGGTCGTCGGCAGATTGAGCACGATCGAGGCGATTACCTCACCAGAGATCAATGCTGGCAAGATGCCACCGGCCGCCATGATCAGCGGATGCAAGGCATTGCGGACCGCGTGCTTCCAGATGACGAGACCTTCGCCCAGTCCTTTGGCCCGTGCTGTCTGGACATACTGGGCGTTCAGCACATCCAGCAAGTTGGCGCGCATCACACGGGTGAGCCACGCCGTGCTGCTCGCGCCGATCACGACAATTGGGATCCAGACGTGCTTTAAGAAGTCGGCAAACTTCGCACCACTCCAGGCCGCGTCGGCGTATGCTGGCGAAAAGAGGCCGCCGACATCTGCGTGGAAGACGCTGGCGGAGACGACCATCAGCACCAGCGCAATCAAGAATTCCGGAATGGCTACACCAACGAACTGCAAAACCGTGATGATGTAGTCAGGGATGGTGTAGCGATGAGTCGCCGAGTATACACCTAGCGGGATTGAGATCAGCCAGGCAAAGATGATCGAACTGGTGGCCAGGATCAACGAAAAGGCGAGCCGTCCCCAGATCAGCGAGCTAACCGGCACACTGAACTCGAAGGATTGGCCAAAGTCGCCCTGCACAACGCCGACGATCCACTTGCCGAATTTGAGCGGAAATGGATCACCTACGCCGTAGCGGATCTTCAATGCCGCGACCTGTCCATCGGACAAATTACCACCGGCCTGGCGCAGCCGCGAAATTTCCGTGTCAAGATATGAGCCCGGGGTCAGATCAAGGAGCATAAAGCTGATAATCGCGACAAAACAGAGCGTTACCAGCATGTACAGTAGGCGTCGAATGATGTAGTTAAGCATAGCTAGTCATCCCAACTATGGCGACAGCCGCAAGCGCCAATAATGCGCCAGCTATCGCCAACACCATAGCACAGGCTTCAAGCCGGCAAGCTGCCAACCTGAACTACCGGAGCAGGAGGAACCGTGACGGCCTGTCCTCCCACTCCGGGGCCGACGCGTTTAGACGTGCTTGTCGGGCGCGTCCCAGAACCAAGTCTCGGGGTCGTAGACGGCAGGAGTCGGGTGAATCCACGGACCGCAGAAGCCACCCAATGCCAAATCGTCATGCTTCGGCACGTTGGTCAGCCCTTGCTTAACCAAGACGACATCAGCGGTATTCGCGACAACGCCCTGGACGAACGGCCCCTGGTCAATATGAATCTTGGTGATATCCCAGACCAAGCTGTTGCGCTTCATAGCATCAGGCTCGACCTTGGTTTTGTCATAAATCGCCCATAGCTGTTCGACTGGCCCGCCCTTCTCGGCTTCGAGGCGCGGTGGCTGTCGTTTCCAAGGATCCACGTCCTTTTCGGCATTTTCCTTGGGCGTGCCGCGGACCTTGTAGAATGTACCCTCAAGCGGGGCCCAACGGGTCTGCTCGAGCGGTACCAGCCACTGTGGGTAGACTAGACAGTTAGGACCGTCACCAATGCCCCAATCGGCGTTGCTCATTAACTGGCCTGAAGCCCACTTATCGTCGCGCCCGGTTGAGGGGACCGGCACCAGCTTGGCATTAATGCCGATAGCTTTCCAGTTAGCCGCCAAGCGCTCGTTGCGGGCGATCGTATTTTTATCCGTACTTGCGTCATAGACTAGCTCGACGCTCAACGGTGCGCCGCCGGGCATGGTACGCATACCGTCCGCGCCGGCCTTAACTCCGATCCCATCGAGCATCGTTTTGGCTGCCTCGGGATCCAGCTTGACGGCACTATCGCGCCAGGCCGCGTAGACTTGTTTGCCCTGGGCGTTGACGTTGTACTCAATCGCCTTGGGGCTCATAGTACCGGTAGTTAACTCGCCGGTATTGAAGTAAAAGTCGCGCTGGATCGCGGCGCGGTCAACCGCCATCGAGAGTGCCTTGCGGAACTTCGGCTCGCGGATCAGCTTGCGCATGTTCGGCTCGGCAAAGTCGTAGCTGAAGAAGAAGGACTGGCCCGTGCCGCCGCCGTCATCCCAGAAGCGTACTTCGAGTCCGCTTTGCGGCTGGGCCTGCTTGGCTGCTTGAACATCTGTGAGTTGCACCAGCCAGTGGTGGGTGAAATCGACCTTGCCGGCCAGGTAGTTGACCTTTTCAACTTCCTTGTCCTGGTAGCCGGTCACGCGGATTGTATCGATGTAGGGCAGTTGGTTGCCGGCTTTATCCACGCACCAGTAATACGGGTTGCGCTCCCAGCTTGAGGCCGTACCTTCCTTGTACTCTTTGAGCTTCCAGCCGGTCATGACCGGGCATTCCGGATTGAGCCGAGTATCCATCTTAATCTTGTGCGTGGCGTAGTCCTTGACGGACGTGTTGTACTTGGGGTCGAACTGCTGCAGGTAGTGCTTGGGTGCCAGCCAGCGCGGGCCGATGGGGCCGTTGACCCACATCGCCATGCGGTCGGCGGTTAGTGGTGTCGGAGCGTCGAAGACGATCTGCAGGGTATGGTCATCAACCTTGTTGAACTTGGCCAGCGTGCCTTTGCCCGAGCGCGCCTCGTCGGGTAGGTTGGCAAATTCTTCGGTGTAGTTGGTGTTGGTGGCCAAGTCGTTCCACCAGTAGAGAATGTCGTCCATGGTGAAGGGTTGGCCGTCCGACCATTTGAGGCCCTCGCGGAAATGGAAGGTCCATTGGCTGGCGTCGGCGTTCTTCTCCCATTTTTCGACTAGGCCTGGGCCGATCTCTAGTCCATCGCGTAGCCAGCGGAGTGGCGAGTGGCCGTACATGCTTTCCACGATGATCTGGCTGACACCGTTGCCGCCCCAGCTATTGCTGAAGTTCATGTTGCCGCCATATTTGCCTTCGACCAGCCATTTGTGGGGCGGCACGTAGGGGTTCTTCGGCAAACGCTGAGCGACAGGCGGCAGCTTGCCGGACTTGACCAGATCGGCCAGTGAGGGAGCATCCTTGTAGTTGCCGGATGCCTGAATGGCGACTGTGGTCTGTTTGTTGGTGCCATCGATGACACCTGCTGAGGTCGCGGCGGTGCCGGGAGCGGTGGTAGCGCCGACTGCTGGGATACCGGCCGCAGCTGTGCCACCTGCTGAGGTAGGCGAGGTCGTTGAACTACCACAGGCCACAACCATCGCACTGGCTGCTCCGATGGCGGAAATCCGCAGGAAATCGCGCCGACTGAGCGTCTTTTTGTCTTCCACGGGTACCTCCTTGTACTGTAGTTAAACGCGGTTTGGATGTAGGCCGCGTGAACTACGGGGGAATCTGGCGACCGGCTCGAATCAGAAGTGAAGATGCGTCTTGAATCGTGCTTTGCTTAGTCGGTCCTACCGCCGATGGTGGGGCGGAAATCGGCAGGGGTCGAATGGGAATCTACCCACGTAGTCAAGAGCGCGAACGACGCAGGACATCGCAGATCTATGCGCACCTCTTTCTAACGAGATTTCGAGCAAATCGATATTTGAGTAGCATATCTCAAGGCTGCTGCAAAGTCAATAGTCAATTGAATGTAAAAACCCCAACGACCTATTGATGGGCACTCATTAGTGATGGTTGACTGTATCAAGCTGTGTGATGTACGCTATGCACGTAGGGAGGAAGATGCTCAATGCTACACACAACGCGGTGGACTACCAAAAAGATTGCTCAACGACTGGAGTTGATCGCACCACTGGTCTACCGGCGCTCGCAAGCGCTGACGCCATTTCGCTACCATCCGCTCGCAAGCCCGCTTGAGCCACCGCTCGTCGGGCAGAACGTAGACGATAGTGCCTGGCCGGTGATTGAGCCGTATACCTACTGGGGTACGTGGCGTACTGATTTCATGCTGCGCAGCAGCTTCGAAGTCCCCGCCGATTGGGACCCGGTCGCACCGGTCGCGCTTTATCTACCTCTTGGTGATGCAGGCGAGTTTGTCCATCCGGAGGCCCTGGCGTATCTCGATGGAACTTCGTATGCCGCATGCGACCGGTATCATCAAGAGATCTTGTTGCCGGCGCGGGTCCGCGACGGTCGCAGCCATCGGCTCGAACTGCATGGCTGGACTGGGAACGGCGGCTGGGAGACGGGAACCAAGCTGTTGATGCGTCCTTGTATGGTGGTCCAGATCGACCAACCGACGCGTGATTTCATCGTTGCGGTGCGAGTGGCGTTGGGTGTAGCCAACGCCCTAGCCGCGGGCGAGCCGGCGCGGGGGCATCTGCTGAATGGTCTGGACGATGCGTTCAAGCTGCTTGATACGCGCGAACCATTTGGTGACGCGTTTTACGAAAGTGTGCCACAGGCACATACTGCGCTACGCGCCGGGATTGAGCAGGCCGGCAGGCCGCTCGATGTTGAGGTGGTCGCAACCGGCCATGCCCATATTGATGTCGCTTGGCTCTGGCCGCTGGGCCAAACACGGCGTAAGGCCGGTCGTACCTTTCACACGGTGTTAAGGTTGATGGAGCAGTTTCCCGAATACCACTTTACCCAAAGCCAGCCGCAGCTGTATGAGTTCGTGCGACAGGACTATCCTGAGCTCTTCGGGGCGATCAAGGAGCGGGTGGCCGAAGGGCGCTGGGAGCTGACCGGCGATATGTGGGTCGAGGCCGACTGCAATCTCAGTGGCGGCGAGTCGCTGGCGCGCCAGTTTTTGCTCGGTCGGACCTTCTTCCGTGAACAGTTCGGCCTGGGTACCTCGTCGCGCGTATTGTGGCTACCGGATGTTTTCGGCTATGCCTGGGCGTTGCCCCAGTTGCTCAAGCTGGCCGACATCGACTACTTCTTCACGATCAAGATCGGCTGGAGCCAGTATAACCGGCTGCCCTATGACTCCTTCTGGTGGCAGGGGCTGGATGGGACGCGCGTCTTAACGCACTTCTCGCCGACGCCTGAGCATGGTAGCGCATACGCCAGCACATATAACGCTAAGGCTGAGCCGGAGGATGTGATCGGCACATGGACTAACTTCCGGCAAAAAGATCTGGTTGGCAAGGCCGGTGATGTCGTGCCGCCGCTGCTGATGGCTTTTGGTTATGGGGATGGGGGTGGAGGACCGACGCGCGAGATGCTCGAAAACTTGCGCACGATGGAGGAATACCCGGCGACGCCACGCATCACGCAAAAGCATGTGGGGGAATTCTTCCAAGATCTTGAACGAACGGCGGGCGACCGACTGCCGACCTGGAACGGCGAACTGTATCTGGAGTATCACCGTGGAACGTACACGACGCAGAGTCGCAACAAGCGCGCCAATCGTAAGAGCGAGTTCATGCTGCATGACGCAGAGTTTCTGGCGACGCTCGCGACACTCAATCAGCCGGCATACGAGTACCCGACCGAGACGTTCCGGACACTTTGGCGGTTGATTTGTCTGAATCAATTCCACGATATTATTCCGGGCAGCAGCATCAATCAGGTCTACGTTGAATCGCAGTTGCAGTACGCGGAGATTAAGGAGCAGGCCGATAGAGTGAGGCATGAGGCGTTGCAGGCATTGGCTGGAGGTATGGCGGGCGATCTGCTGGTTGTCAATCCGACGTCGTTCGGGCGCACTGACCTTGCCGTGTGGCAGGGTGTATTGCCGGCAGGCCAACAGCTGCACACCGCTGACGGCAGCGTCGTTGGGACTCAAGCGACCGAAGGTGCGACCCTACTTGATCTCAACAGCATCGCGCCCCTCAGCATCAACGCCTTCCATTTTGACGCAGGCGAGGCGCCGCTGCTCCAACGGCAACTTGTCGTCACGCCGCAGCTGTTGGAGAACGATTTCCTGCGCGTTGAGCTGGATGACGCGGGGGACATTACGCGAATCTATGATAAGCAGGCCGGCCGCGAGGTCCTGGCAGCAAATACCATTGCCAATCAATTTCAGGCCTTCGAGGATCGCCCGATGCAATGGGACGCCTGGGACGTCGATATTTTCTTCGACGATAAGATGTGGACGGCCGAGGCGGCCAACTCCGTCCGTGTGGTCGAAACAGGTCCACTACGTGCGATGATTGAGGTCCGGCGGCGTATTCTGCATAGTAGCTATGTTCAACGTATCTCGCTGAACGCGAACAGTGCGCGGCTTGACTTTGATACAACGATTGACTGGCGCGAGCGGCATGTGCTGCTTAAGGTGGCCTTTCCGGTCGACATTCTGGCGCCGGTGGCGACGCATGAGATTCAATGGGGTAACGTGCAGCGGCCAACACACCATAATACGAGTTGGGACTGGGCGCGCTTCGAGACCTGCGCGCACAAATGGATCGACCTCAGCGAGGGCGACTATGGCGTCAGCCTACTCAATGATTGTAAGTACGGTCATGACGTGCGCAATAACGTTATGCGTATCAGCCTGTTGCGGAGTCCGACCATGCCAGATCCGGAGGCAGACCAGGGCGAGCAGCGCTTCGCCTATAGCTTACTCCCACACCGGGGCAACTGGGACGAGACGACGATCAGCGCTGCGTACGCACTCAACGATCCGCTGATCGTCGCGGATATGCGCGCACTGCGAACGGCAGTAGTGCCGGGGCGTCCACAAGAGAGCCGTGACATGCCGCTGCTAGTCTGTGACCAGCCGAGCATTGTGGTCGAGACGATCAAGCGAGCAGAGGATAGCAGGGGCTTCCTTGTGCGTTGCTATGAGAGCCAGCGCCGGCGTGGTCCTATCACCTTGACGATGGGCGTGGCCCTG
>JBBRHB010000065.1:0-12736 GCA_038223355.1 Chloroflexales bacterium | reverse complement strand
GATCCGGTGTTCTAATTGTTTCCAGGAGCCCGAGATCAACTAATCGCTGGAGAAAAGTGGCTTCCACTTGTGCATCGTTCTGCTGCTCGACTGCTGGTTCGAGGACGTGCACTTCGACCTCCAGGCCATTCGCAAGTTTGACGTCTTCTGGCAGCACGATGACCTTGTCCCGCACTGTTCCACAATAAACGGTCATATCCGCATCCGTTTATACGTATCATACCCTACTCTGTCATGCGTGGCCGGTACTGCAAGGCCTCGGCGAGGTGGGCGGGGCTGATGTGGGGGGCGGATTGGAGTTCGGCGATGGTGCGGGCGAGTTTGAGGACGCGGTGGTAGCCGCGGGCGGAGAGTTGGAGTTGGCGCATGGCGGCTTTCATGAGCGATTGGCCGGCGGCATCGAGCTGGCAGTGCTCGCGGATGTCTTTGGCTTCGAGGTCGGCGTTGGTGCGCATGGCGGTGCCGCGATAGCGCTGGAGTTGCTTGTTGCGAGCCGCTTCCACGCGGGCGCGAATGGTGGCCGAGTCTTCGCAGGGACGGTCGTTAGCGAGCTTTTCGTATTGGACGCGCGGGACCGTGACGTGAATGTCGATGCGGTCGAGCAACGGGCCGGAGATGCGCTTGGCGTAGCGCGTGACGACGGCCGGCGGGCAGACGCAGACGCGCTCGGAGTCCCCGGCATAGCCACAAGGACAGGGGTTCATGGCACCTATCAGAATGAAGCTGGCCGGGAAGGTTAGGGAGCCGGCTGCGCGGCTGATCGTGACTTGTTTGTCTTCGAGCGGCTGGCGCAGTACTTCGAGCACGGCCTGCGGGAATTCGGGCAGTTCGTCCATGAAGAGGACGCCGCGGTGGGCCAGGGTAATCTCGCCGGGGCGGGGCATGCGACCGCCGCCGACAAGGCCGGCGTGCGAGGCGGTGTGATGCGGCGAGCGGAAGGGACGCTGGTGGATCAGGGCCATGCCGGGGGGCAGCTTGCCGCTGACGGAGTAGATGCGCGTGACTTCCAGCGCCTCGTCGGCGTCCATTGGCGGGAGAATCGAGGGCATCGCGCGCGCCATGAGCGTTTTGCCGGAGCCGGGACTACCACTGAGAAGGACGTTATGTCCGCCAGCCGCAGCTACCTCCAGGGCACGGCGCACGTGTTCCTGGCCGCGCACATCGCGAAAGTCAACGGGGTAGACCGTCTCGGGCCAACTGTGCTGGCCATCATCGACAAACGGAGGAATATAGCGGTCGCCGTTCAGATGCGCGGCGACATCGACCAAGGTACGTACCGGGATGACGGTCATGCCCTCGACCAGCGCCGCCTCGGGAGCATCTTCGTAGGGAACATAGACCGTGGCCATGCCGTGCTGGCGACCGACGCCCACCATAGGTAGGATGCCTTCGGTATGGCGGACACTGCCGTCGAGGGACAATTCGCCAATGAAGAGCGCTTTGCTCACGTCGGCGACGATTTGCTGGGAGGCGAGGAGCAGGCCTACGGCAATCGGTAGATCATAGGCCGGGCCTTCTTTGCGGAGGTCGGCGGGCGCAAGATTGACCGTGATACGCTTGATCGGAAAGGTAGCCCCCGAATTACGAATGGCCGAGCGGACGCGTTCGCGTGACTCTTGGACGGCTGTATCGCCAAGGCCTACGATCGTAAATGCGGGAAGACCCTGGGCAATGTCCACTTCGACCTCAACCAACCCACCGTCCAGCCCGATAACGGCACAACTCAAGACCTTGGCAAGCATGCAACAACTCCTTCTTAAATGGCGTGCGCACGAGATCGGGGACAACTTGTGACAGCGTGGGAAAGCCTATCTACTTATAGCATAAGAATGTGCGTTCGAATAGTGGGAAGCATGATAGCAGTACTTTTTACATGAGTTGCCGGTATTGCTATTCTCGCGTATGCTTGTAGTACTAATGCAGCCGAATCCAGCAAAGGAATGCTCCATGAGCAGCAATGTGAAGCCACAGCGGCGAGCAGTAAGCAAGCTGGTTTGGGTATTCACCGGCATCCTGTTCTTCGTGGTGATCACGGGCGCGGCACTCTTTTACCTACCACAACAAACGTATGGCTGTGATTGGACAAGCTTCGGAGCATGTTTGATCTGGACCTGGCTGGGGCTGCTGGGGCTGTATGCCATTCCACTGGTGCTGGCGGTGATCGGTGTGACGTACAATCAGCGGGAAAAAGCGGCAGAGGTTGCACGGGTTGCCACCGATCAGATGCGGGCTGAGGCGCAGGTTGAGGAGCGCCGGAGGCAAGCCGCAGAGCAGAATGCAGCCGAACTACAGCAGGCCGAACAACATGCGGCACTCGAACGCGAGATCGCAGCGGACAATCAACGGGATGTGGCGCTGCGAGAATATCTTGACCGCATAGGAGAATTACTGCTGGATAAGGGGTTGCGCAGGTCGGCAGAGGGAAGCGATGTGCGCGCCGTCGCACGGGCAAGGACATTGACGGCCTTACATATACTCGACGGGGTGCGCAAAGGGCGGTTGCTGCGCTTTCTGTATGAAGCAGAGTTACTGGCTAAGAAATCAAGTGTGGTGGCTTTGGGCAGAGCGGATCTCGCAGGGGCGCAACTCGCAGGGGCCAGCCTGAAAGACGTTAGCTTGAAGGAGGCCGACTTATCGACGGCTGACCTGGCACAAGCCAATTTAGCGGGAGCCGAGCTGCCGGCTACGAACTTGAAAGAGGCCAATCTGTCGTGGGCTAATCTGTCGTGGGCCAACTTGTCATTAGCCAACCTGTTTCGGGCCAACCTGTTTCGGGCCAATTTACCATGGGCTAACCTGTCCGGGGCCAATCTGGCATCAGCAAGTTTGGAAGCGGCGAACTTGGCCGGAACCAATCTGGCGCAAGTTAATATGACAGGAGCTAATCTGGGCGGAGCCAATCTGGCACAGGCGAACCTAGGCGGTGCCAACCTGGGTGGTGCCAACCTAGCGGGAGCCATTTTGGTGGGAGCCATCCTGGCCGGGACCGATCTAGCAGGTGCCGACCTGTCGCAAGCGAACCTCGAGCAGGCCAACCTCGCGCAAGCCAATCTTGCCCATGCCAATCTCTCACAGGCCAATCTGACGGGGGCAATCTTGGCAGGTACCAACCTGCAAGGCGCGATCGTGACAGCAGCACAGCTGGCAACCTGCAAATCGGTTAAGAATGCCAGGACCCCCGTAAGTCAAGTCACGCTGCGCACGCCGGCGCATGTTCCCTACTCTGGATAACGACTATCGCAGAGCCGACCGGATCTCTCAATCAGGCGAACAAGTCGATCAGGCTGCCGTCTGGATCGGCGACTACAGCATAACGCTGGCCCCAAAAAGCATCCCACGGTGGTTTGTGGCCTTGATAGCCACTTTGCACAATGCGTTCGTAGAGGGCATCGACCTCGGAGGGCGAGTCGCACTTGAAGGCGAGCGTGAGGCGCTGGCCGACAGGCTCACTCCAGTCGGGATAGATGCTTTTGGTTAGCGCTTCGGTATCCCAGGCGATACGGTAGCCGTTGGGCGTGATGACCTCGACGTGCGGCTCAGTCTCGGCCTCCGGCGGGAGATCGAGGCCGAGTAGGCGGTAGAAGCGGAGTGATGTCGCCATGTCGCGCACCACAATGCCAAGCATATCCGGTTGAATAGGCAAAGGTTACCTCCTATTTTCTATGATGATACCAGATGTTAACGAACGGGGACCGAGCCAAGCTCGGTCCCCGCTACACTTAAGATGGTGTTCGCGCTATGGCAGTGCCACGGCCGAGGTATAGATATCCTGATCGTTCGCTACGGTTGCGTTCGTAGCACTCCCGGTGCAAACCGCGGGAGGCGTGGTAGGTGTCGGCGCAGCACATAAGAACAGTTCCGGCTTGTGGGTGTCCATCCAAAGCGGGTACGCCTTATCCGTCACAGCTAGGCCTGTATAGTCACCGAAGAAGACGCCGCCGAACTGGGTTGGCGGTGGCATGGCCGAGGAGGTCGCACGGACGCTATTGAAACTGCTCAGGTTGCTGGAGGCAGATACACTGACGTCCGAGAAACCGGTTGTTTCGTCGGTACCATATTGGCGATCATAGTATGACACGACCAATTTGCCGCTGTTTGTGAAGGCGGTCCACTGCCACCACTGGTCGCTCTTTGTCTGGCCAGCAGCCGTAGTAACGCTCGTTAGTTGGCGTGGACCGGTGGTAGTTCCGGTGAAGGTTGCTCCACCATCGTTCGACACACTTTCCAGGATGTCGTTATTGCAGGCACCAGGCGTCTTCACACCAGTATAGAGGTTGATACCTGTCGTGGCGCTAAAGCCGGCGGGAGAACAGCCATTCAGCTCATTCGAGTGGCTATTGATATAGGAACCGAAGGTTACTACAACCTGCTGGGGGTTGTTCGGGTTCACGGCGCCCGAGGGGTAGTTCGTGGCGCGGAAGAAGGAGTTGAACGTGCCGCCTTTTTCCGGGACGCAGGCACGACCAGCATTCAGACCATTCTGATAGGTGGCGCAGTCGGGCAGATCATAATAATTACTAATCTTGACCGGCGCTCCAAAGGTGACGCCGCCGTCGGTCGACTTGGCCAGCAGCATCTGGTTGTGGTTGTCGTTGGCCGAGCCAGTGGTGGGACTGTCGCCGCCGCCACCATCCGACACTGGGTTACTGAAGTTAGCCCAGGCAACGTACAGCGCGCCGTCTGAGCCAGTGAAGGGCTGTGAGAACTGATTCTCGTTGCACTTCCCAAAGGGGGTGGGGAGACCGAAGGTATTCGTACACAGCGGGCTATCTGTGCTCACAACTACGGGTGTGCTGAAGTGTTCGCCATAATCGGCAGAGTAGGACTCATAAATATAAGCAGTACCGTCTACAGCAAAATCGGTATACGTCACATAGACACGGTCCTGGAACGGGCTGCCGACGTGGTTGTCGACTGTCATCAGCTGCTTATCCAGTAAGGTATTGCCAGCACCAGCTACGTCGTTGCGAGTTACCACATAGCGTCCGGGGAAGTTCCAGGATGCACCTTTATTCTGGGTTGAGCGAAAGATCATGAAGGCGCTCGATGCATCGGGATTATTCGTGGTTCCCGCACCACGCTGAAAGACCTGGCAACTCAAATAAGCATTGCCCTTGGTATCCCAGGCAACCGAGGTATCACCACCAGCCTGCCAGTATTGGCGGGCAACACCACCGAACGGTGTACCATCGGCGAAGCCCATGGGCACGGTGGCGTCATTCCAGGTCTGGCCTTTGTCAAGCGAGTAGGCAGTATAGCAGTTGCCATCACCGCGCCGGTAATCGTTGTAGGAAGCGACCATATGGCTGGGATTGCTCGGATCAACGGCGATTGAGGTCTCATTATTGGCCTGTGCACGACCCTGGAGGGTGGAGTCGGTCAAGTTGAGGCAATTTTGGTTAACTTTAATGCTGGAGCCGATCATGGCGGAGCAGGCATCATCAGTGCCATGCGGATAATAGTTCTTGGGTGCTACGGGGGTCGTCAGGGCCGAATTCGGATTGAGTTCAAAGTCAGCTAGACCGGAGAGCAGGCGGTGCTGTAGCTTAGTCAAGGTCGAGTAGTTAACGGGTGTCGCGCTGGCGGATGGAGTGTTGGACTGAAGAAGCAGAATACCAACTGCGGCAAGAGCAATCAGCGGACGAAAGCGTCGAAAATTCATCGAAAATCTCCCATAGAGTACGGGTGAAATGTGTGAGTGACCGGCTGTTTCCACCGGTAGTCCGATCCAGGGTTGATCGATAGCGTGGACATGAGGTGATACCTCAGAGTGGTGGGGCCCGCGTGCAGATCGACACAAAACTGTGGTCGTCTAAGCAGGGTTGTCGTCGCTCCATTAAGACTCCTGGGAATGGGTGGTAAAAAAGCAGTACAGCTGCTCATACCCCAATAGTCCGGGAACGGGTCTAGTACCGAAGTACCATTGCAGTGAGTATATACCTTGTGGAGTACGACTGTCAATAGATAAACAAATGTTAAGGTCAGTTTAGGAGGCAGTGGGGCTGGCCCCAGCGGGCGCGGGGCCGAGGATTATTTGCAGACGCTCAACGACTGTCCGCAGGACTTTGATGCGGGCCCAACGCTTGTCATCCCCTTCCACTAAGGTCCAGGGGCCGTAGGGCGTCGTTGTTTGGGCGAACATCTCCTCGGCGGCGGCGAGGTACTCATCCCATTTCCCACGATTGCGCCAGTCTTCGTCGTTCATCTTCCAGCGCTTGGCCGGATCCTCCATGCGACTTTCAAAGCGGCGCAGCTGCTCTTCTGGTGATACATGCAGCCAGATTTTGACGATGATCGCCCCGTCATCGCTAAGCAAACGTTCGAACTCGTTAATTTCACCATAGGCGCGCTGCCACTCGGCAGTCGTAGCAAAGCCTTCGACCCGTTCGACCAGCACCCGACCATACCAGGAGCGGTCGAAGATCACGGTGTGATCGCGGGACGGGAGCTTGGTCCAGAAGCGCCAAAGATACTGATGATCAAGCTCGTCTGGCGTCGGCTTGCTAATGCCGTAGACGGTTACGAAGCGGGGATCGAGCCGCTCGGTTAGGCGCTGGATGTTGCCACCCTTGCCCGCCGCATCCCAGCCTTCGTAGGCGATGATCAAGGGCCGGTGCCGTTCGACCATGCGCAGGTGAAGGGTACGCAGAGCAGATTGGAGTGAGTCGAGCTGGTGGTTATATTCGCCCCTAGGCAACTGGAGCGATAGATCAAGCGTTTCAAGCATCGGCGATCTCCCCATAACGCGGGACGCAAAGCGACCATAGTCGCGAATGGTACAATATACGGGACTATATGTTAAAGCAAACACAACCATTGAAACCCAATCTATACGACTATACGCTCCCAGAGCTTGAGGCGCTGCTCCAAAGCTGGGGGCTACCGGCTTTTCGCGCACGGCAACTTTACCGCCAGATGTATGTTAATCTGGCAGCTTCGTTTGAGGCGATGACCGATCTGCCGGCGGCATTGCGGATGCGACTGGCAGAGGAGATGCGGCTCGGCAGCCTGCAACTGCGGCGGGAGCAAACGGCCGACAGTGGTGATACGCGTAAAGCATTATGGGCCTTGCCGGGCGAAGCGGTGATCGAAACGGTGCTGATGCGCTATCCAGAGAGGGCGACGGTGTGCGTATCGACGCAGGCCGGCTGTGCGATGGGCTGCGTTTTTTGTGCGACCGGCACGATGGGGCTACTGCGCAACGTGTCGACGGGCGAGATCTTGGAACAGGTGCTCTATGTGCAGCGTGGCCTGCGGGCAGACGGTGCGCACCTAACGAATCTGGTCTTTATGGGCATGGGCGAGCCGTTCGCGAACTATGATCGTTGGTGGGCAGCCGTCGAGCGCTTACATGATCCGCAGGGCTTCAACTTTGGCGCACGCAATATGACGGTCTCGACGGTGGGCTTGGTGCCCGGCATCTTACGTTTAGCAGACGAGGGGCTACCGATTAACCTGGCCGTTTCGTTGCATGCGCCGAATGATCAGCTACGGTCGGCGTTGGTGCCGGTTAATAAGCGATTCCCGCTGCGTGAACTGTTGGGGGCTGTACAGGAATATATTGATCGGACGCGGCGGCGAGTGTCGTTTGAATATGTACTGCTGCAAGGGCAGAACGACACACGCGATTTAGCCAGGGAGCTGGCCGACTTGGTCGGTGGTATGTTGTGCCATGTGAATTTGATTCCGTGGAATCCCGTGCCGGGCACGCCGCTACACCGGTCGCACCGGCGACAGGTCGAGGCCTTTCAGCAGGTCCTGGTTGAGCGGGGCATTGCGTGTACCGTGCGGGTCGAACGAGGGCTGGACATCGCGGCAGCCTGTGGGCAACTGGCAGCGGTGCCGCCGCAACTGCCACTCGAAGTCGTCTGAACTGGAGTCCAGCGACTAGCCTATGGTATAATCGGCGCCCGACCCCTAGATGAAGGGCGAACTGTGGCATACCAACTCGCACTTGGGCCGTTTGGCACGGTGTGGCGTGGACCCCAACGGATCAACTTGCATGTCGAGGACGAGCGGATCACGGAGATCGAGCTCCGCGATGGCTATGCCGCCCGTGAGTGTGCTGCGCGCCTCCTACGCATCGATCTCCGCCAAACCATCCCCTTCGTGAGCCGGATCTGCGGCGTCCATGCGCACCATCATCTGCTGGCCTGGACGCTGGCGCTGGAAAAGATCGCCGGAATCGAGGTGCCACCGCGAGCCCAGGTGTTACGTTTACTAGTCGCGGAAGGTGAACGGGTCGCCTCGCATTTACAGGCGGCGGTAGGCGTCGTTGAACTGCTGGGTCTGGAACTTGTCCACGGTGCACTGTTGAAGCTGCACGAAGCCGCGCTCCAGGGGTTGCAAATGCTGACCGGTCACCGGTTCGTCCATGAGTTCGTGCTGCCCGGTGGGGTGCAGCATGATCTGCATAGTGATGAAGTACGAGGGCTGAGGGCGTTGCTCGACAAGCAGGAGCGCGAGCTGCGGCAGGTGATCGAGGGATTGATTCATAAGCGTGGCTTGACCAGCCGAACCGGCGGCATTGGCACGGTGAGCGCGGCGTTGATGGAGCAGCTTGGTGTACGCGGGGTCTTTGCACGGGCCGCCGGCTCGAACGCCGATATTCGGCGCGATGCGCCGTATGCAGGCTATGATACATGGCAGCCGCGACTGGTACAGCAGCGCGGGGGCGATGTGCAAAGTCGCTTGTTTGCTTGGCTGCTCGAAAGTTATGAAAGCATTCGTCTGGAGCAGCGGCTGCTGCAAGAATTGCCGGAGGGGCTGTGGCGTGGCGATCCGCTGGAGTACCTAGCGGAAGGAAGTGCGACGGTGGAGGTCGAGGCGCCCACCGGACCCCTGCGCTATAGGCTGCGAAGTGATGGTGTACGGTTGACCGAGGTAATTATTGATGGCCCTCAGTTAGGAGATCGGCTGCTGCTACGGGCGTTGCTGGCGGGCCAAGCGGTTGAAGACGGACCATTGATTATCGCTTCGGTCGCGCCCTGCGTGACGTGCGCGGAAGCATGACACTCCAACTGTTGCCGCTTGCCTCGCTGCTGCTCCCACTGCTTGGGCTCGTGCTCGTTCTGCTCCTTACTAGGCGCGTGCCGATGCGCCAACTCGCATGGGTGAATGTATTGCTGCTGCTGTTAGGAGCCGGCGCAGCACTGCTCCCACGTTGGGGCTGGTCGCCGCGGACGCCATCGCTTGATTGGTTACGTTTGGGGCTGCGAGCGAGCGATCTCGCGATCGAGTGGAGTGGCGGGCGCGATCTGCTGATGGTCGTGGTACTGCTGTTGGGAGCCGGCGGCATTGCTACATACAGCTTGGGGCCAGCGGCACGGGTCAAGAGCGATACACTCGTATTGCTGGGTCTGCTGCTCGTCGTGATGGGCAGCTGCTTGGCGATTGGGGCGGTCGATGCACTGGTCGCGGTGGCAGGCGTCGGGGCGGCAGGGCTAGGCGGTCTGCTGATCGAGTTAGGAAGCCAGGCGACTGACGGCGGAGCGACGGTTAGCAGGCTCGTACCGCTCGTGGCGGGCTGCACGATGCTGGCAGCGGCGACGATGTGGGATGCGACCCTGCTGACGACGACCCCGGTGTGGGCCGTGGGCTGCTTGCTGTTGTTGTTTAGCGGTCCCCTGCGCATGGTGAGTGGAGGCGTACCAGCGTTGCTGCAGACGATTGCGCTAGGGCTGGGCTTGCCAACACTGGGCGGCTGGCTGCTAGTGCATAGCATAACTACAACTCCCGGGATCTGGTCGCCCACGGCTTTTGTCGCCTGCTCACTGGGCGGTACCCTGCTGCTGGTCGGGGGGGCACTCTGGGCCATTACCGCTACCCGGTTGAGCCAGATCGTGGCCGGACAGTGGATAGCTCAATTGGGTCTGGTGGGATTGGCCCTGGGCGGACGCGGACCGGCGCTGGCATTGCTGATTCATGCGACCTGGAGTACCGTACTGCTAGGCTGGGCCTCAGGCGCACTCGAAGAGGCGGCAGGAACGGACCGCATTGCCGACCTACCGCCATTCGTGGCACCGTTGCGCCGGATCGCATTAATCTATGGGGTGGCGGCAGCTTCGGTAACCGGACTACCACTGCTGGCGGGCTACCAACTGCACGCACAATTGCTCACACGGCTGCCCGGGCCACTCGTCGCAGTTGTATTTGCCGCACAGGCCGTGCTGGCGCTTGCTCTGGTGCCACCGCTGGTTGCTTGTATCCGCCGCCCGGCGTATAGAGGGGTACAGGTCAGAGGCGAAGAAGGAAGCACACCCGCGCTCTTAGGAGCACTAGTGCTGGTGCTCGGCAATGGTTGGGACGCCCTTAGGCTGTTGCTACTCGATCCCGGCCGGGTCGATCTGCCGCAAACGATCATCGCCGGAGGTCTACGAGTCTGTGGCGCACTGCTGATTTTAGCGCTGGTGAGCCGCCGACTGCGCCAGACGGAAGCGCCGGCGGTGTTTGCAGGGGGCGAAACGCTTGATGCCGAGCCCGGCTGGGCGCTGCCCTGGAGTGGCTTACGGGCAGTGCTGCTACCACAAGACCGTGCCAACTTTCAAGCGGCGCTGCACGGCGGTCAAGAGGCACTCACGCGTGTGGTAGCGATGGTTCGACCGGTGACACGCCTGATCGCACGGCGCTACTACTTGAGCGTCGTTGTAGCAGTCGTGATTGCCGTGCTGCTGGTTGTCGCCAGTGGGAGCAGGTCGTAAAGCATGGGTTATCTATTATTGAGCGGTCTGGCGCTGGCAACGGGCGGGATTCTGCTGGCACGGGAGTGGCTGTGGCTGGTAGCCTGCTTACTGGTCGTTTTTATGTGTGTGGCAGGCTTGCTGCTACAGCAGCCGCTGACGAACGATTTGTCTGGAGGTGTCGCGCGTTGGATCCTGCCACTGGCCGAGGCCGTGAGTGGGGTGGTCGTCACCGGAATTCTGCTACTGACCGGCTTGACCTTTGGACACGACTACCGGCCGGAACAGCTTGATGAGTTTGGCCGGATGGAACTACGGCGCGTTGCCCGACAGGCGTTGCTCCTCGTGCAGCCGGCGGAGTGGAGCGATTACCTGCTACCAATGGCGGGCTTCATCGTGGCCCTCGCCGCTACGGCCCTGCTGCCACGCTTATACTCCTTGGCGGGTGCGGCAGGCAGCGGAATGCAGGGCGCGCAGTATGGCTGGACCTTGTTGGTGCTGACCGGGTTGATACAACTGATCATCTCGCAGAATATGCTCAAGCTGGGTTGCGGCGTGCTGTTGATCGGGCTCGGCTTACAGCTCTTCTATCTTGACTGGAGCACGAGCATTGGGCTGCCGGTGCTGGCACTGCTGCATATTGCGATGATCGTGCTCGCATTGGTCGTGGCCTACCTCTGCGGCCTGTTATATGGTCGGCTCCAAACGTTGGAACTCGGTGAACTGTATAGTAGAGGGCACGGCTTGTGAGCAGGCAACCGGGGAGCACACGACGATGAATGTGGTGTTGCTCATCGCATGGCCATGCGCTATGGCAGGTAGTTGCTGGCTATTGCGGCGCGCGGCGTCGTTTGCGGCAGCACTGGCCGCGGCGGCAACGCTGGTTGAACTGCTGATCGTGGTGCGTTCGCCGGTCGACGATCCATTACGCGTGCTGGGCTTGAGTGTGGTCTTGGGGGGTAGCGCGCAACTGGTCTTCGGGCTCGTGGTCGCGGGGACATTGGTGAGCTTGCTGGTCAGTTGCGTCCTGCCGCAGGGCGAGCATACCCCGGCGGTCGCGCTGTTACTATTGAGCTGTGGAGCGGGCATCGCGCTCTTGGCGACGCCGATGCTGGGGACGGTCTTGATGCTGATTGCAGGGAGCCTCGCCGTCTGGCTGATCCTGGATCTGCCCAGCAGCTCTGCTGAACTGACCCCGCCGGCCATGATCGGCACGGCGCTCAAGTTTCTGCTTCTGCTGTTCTTGGGCGTGACGCTGCTGTTCATTGGGCTCATGCTAGTGACCGCAGCTCCAGGCCAACGGCTGGCGCTAGCTTTGATTGTGCTGGGTTGGGCGTTGCTGCTGGGATTGGTGCCGTTTCATCTGGCGCTGCCCGAACTTGCGGCAGAGACAAATCTGCCGGTCCTGGGGCTGGTGACCGGCAGCATTCAACTGCTGGCGTTGTTGCTGATCGTCACCACGTTGGATGTCCAGCCTGAGCTGTTGAGTAACCCGCTAAGCCAGCAACTGATGTTGGCGCTAGGGAGCGTTACGGTATTAGGGGGCGGGGCATGGGCGCTGGTAGCGACACCGCGCCGCGCGGTGATGTTCATCTTGACGGCGCACTTCGGTTTCATCGCACTGGGGCTCGCAAGCAGCCAACGGCTGGGCGTGGTAGGCGCACTCGCACTGCTGGTCGGTCACAGTCTGAGTGTGGCGCTACTGGTCGTGAGCCTGAGCTTGCTTGAGCGGCGCGTGGCCGGACGTGTCGAGACAGCAGGACTGCTACGTGAACGGCCATTAGCTGCGACCGGCTTAATTATGGCGCTGCTGACACTACTGGGTGTGCCGCCGCTACAAGGCTTTATTCCGCTGGCGCTGGTGATCGGAGCGTTGCACCGCCACCCGCAGGTGTTGGTTGTGGGCGGGATTGGTGTGCTGCTGCTGGCACTGGCAGCGGCACGGCTGATCCAGGATTTCTTGGTGCGCCCTCGTATAGCAGGAGGCGGTTCAGTAGTATATGATGAAGTTCAGCTGTTGCCGGCCGTGGTGCCCGGTTATGCACCGTGGCCTTTAC
>JBBRHB010000064.1:0-12808 GCA_038223355.1 Chloroflexales bacterium | reverse complement strand
TGCGCTGGTCGGCTATGAGCAGCTGCATCATGTGCTGGTGCGCCATGAGCAGGCAGCGGGACACGCGGCGGAAGGCTATGCACGCGTGACAGGCAAGGTGGGGGTGTGCGTGGCGACGAGCGGACCGGGCGCGACCAACCTAGTGACGGCAATCTCGGACGCAATGATGGATAGCGTCCCGATCGTGGCCATAACCGGGCAGGTGACATCGGCATTGATCGGACGCGACGCGTTCCAAGAAACGGACGTGACAGGGATTACCCAACCGATCACCAAGCATAACTACCTGGTCACCGACGTCCGTGAACTGCCACGGGTCTTCAAAGAAGCCTTTCACATCGCGCGAACGGGCAGGCCCGGCCCGGTGCTGATCGATATTGCTAAAGATGCACAGCAGCTACGCACGACGCCGATCTGGCCCGAGAGCGTTAATCTGCCGGGCTATAAGCCAACGCGGGATGGCAATCGCAAACAGATTCGCGAAGCGATTAAGCTGATCGGCATGGCAAGCAAGCCCTTGTTAATGGTCGGCCGGGGTGTCATGATTTCCGAGGCGTTTGCAGAAGTACGCGAACTAGCCGAACGGACCGGCATGCCGGTGATTACGACGCTGCATGGCATTGGTGCTTTCCCGGAAGATCATCCGCTGGCGCTCGGGATGTCGGGCATGCATGGCTGGGTTCATAACAACAAGGCGATCCAGGAATGTGATCTGCTGCTCAACGTCGGGGGCCGCTTCGACGACCGGGTTACCGGCAAAACCTCAACCTTCGCCCCGCACGCCAAGATTATCCATGTCGATATCGACCCATCTGAGATCGGTAAAAACATTCGGGTGGATGTGCCGATCGTTGGTGATGCCAAACGCGTTCTCACGACCCTGCTTGAAGAGCTACCGGCGCGCGATGCCGGCGATTGGCTGCAGCATATCCGCGAGATGCAAGAGGTGCATGCGGCCAAGCAGCAGTACACGCGACCCGAGACGCCCCAGTTTATGCCCCACGACGTCTTTGCAGTCATGACTAAGATGATTAACGAGCGCGGCAACTATCATATCTGCACAGATGTGGGCCAGCACCAAATGTGGGCCGCGCAGCTTATCGACTGGCTGGAGCCGCATACGCACATTACCAGCGGTGGCGCAGGTACGATGGGCTTTGCTTTGCCGGCGGCGGTGGGCGCACAATTCGGTGATCCTGGCTCGACAGTATGGGCTATCGCCGGAGACGGCGGCTTCCAAATGAATATTCAGGAGCTCGCTACCATCATGCAGGAAGGGTTGCCGATTAAAATCGCGATTATTAATAATGGCTATTTGGGCATGGTGCGGCAGTGGCAGCAGCTATTTCACGACAAGCGTTACTCTGCCACGCCTATGTGGTCACCTGACTTCGTTAAGGTTGCCGACGCTTACGGCATGCCCGGCTTGAGCATTTCCAGAGCGGAAGACGTAGCAGACGCAATTGCAACGGCCTACGCAACCCCGGGACCGATGCTGTTGGAGTTCCGCGTTGAGCAAGAAGCGAATGTGTTCCCGATGGTGGCACCCGGTGCTTCGATCAGCGATATGATCATGAGTGAGCCCCAACCAGTGCTGGCATAGCGAGTATAAGGACAGATATGAAGCATACCGTGGTTGCATTAATGCAAGACCATCCCGGCGTTTTGAACCGCGTGGCAAGTATGTTCCGGCGGCGCGGCTATAACATCGATAGTCTGGCCGTCGGCGGCTCGGAGACGCCCGGCATCTCACGTATGACCTTGGTGGTTGATGGCGAGGATGCCGTTGTCGAGCAGGTCACCAAGCAGTTGTATCGCTTGATTGAGGTCCTGAAGGTCAGCGATGTCACCGATGATCCTCATATTGCACGCGAACTCGTGCTGGCCAAAATCTATGCGCCAGCCAGTAAGCGCCAGGAGGTCAGTAGCCTGGCCGAGGCATTCGGGGGCAAGATCGCGGACGTTGGACAAGATTCGTTGATGGTTGAACTAACGACCTCGCCCGATCAGATCGACAATTTCATCGAACTGGTCCAACCCTTCGGTATCCGCGAGATGGTGCGCACCGGGCGGATCGCAATGGTCCGCGGCACGCCCACGCACGCGGGTGATGCCTATGTCAAAGTTGCGTAGACGAGAACTGAGGAGCGACGGAGCAGCACTTAACCTATAGAGGAGTTTCCTACTCATGGCAGAGATTTTTTACGACAAGCAGGCCGATCTCGCACGGCTTGCCAACCGCCACATCGCGATCATCGGTTTCGGTAGTCAGGGTCATGCCCATGCACAAAATTTGCGCGATAGCGGCCTGCATGTCGTGGTCGGTCTGCATCAGGGCTCGAAGTCCTTTGCCAAGGCCAAGGCAGCCGAACTCGAAGCGATGAGCGTTGCTGATGCGGCCAAGCAGTCGGATATGATCATGTTGCTCGTGCCCGATACGATGCAGGCTGAGGTCTATAACGAGCAGATCGCGCCGCATTTGGAGCAGGGCAAAACGTTGATGTTCGCGCATGGCTTCAATATCCGCTACGGCCAGATTAATCCGGGTCCGGGCATTGATGTCAGCATGGTCGCGCCTAAGGCACCGGGTCACCGCGTGCGGGAGGTGTTTACGCAAGGTGGCGGCGTACCCGCGCTGGTAGCAGTCCACCAGGATGCATCGGGCGGGGCGCTCCAGGATGCGCTGGCGTATGCCAAAGGTATAGGATCGACGCGCGCCGGCGTCTTACAGACGACCTTTACCGAAGAGACAGAAACAGATCTGTTCGGCGAGCAGGCAGTGTTGTGTGGGGGCGTCTCGGCGTTGGTCAAGGCCGGCTTTGAAACACTGGTGGATGCGGGCTACCAGCCTGAGGTAGCCTACTTCGAGTGTATGCACGAGCTTAAGCTGATCGTTGATCTCTTCTACCAGGGCGGTCTGAACTACATGCGCTATTCGGTTAGCGACACGGCTGAGTTCGGTGATTACCATGCAGGTCCCCGGATCATCACGGAGCAGACCAAAGAGGCTATGCGTGGCCTGCTGGCCGATATTCAAAGTGGTGCCTTTGCCGAAGAATGGATCGAAGAAAACCATAATGGCCGACCCCATTTCAACCAGATGCGCGCGGCGGATACCGAGCACCGGATCGAGCAAGTAGGGCGCGACCTGCGGCGCATGATGCCGTTCGTGAATCCCAAAGAAGTATTGCCGGGCACCGGCGGAGCGTAGACGAGGGATGAGGACGGAAGGAAAGTTGTATGGATCATGTAAAAATTTTTGATACCACGCTGCGGGATGGCGAACAGTCACCGGGCTGTACAATGACCCGCGATGAAAAGCTGGAAGTCGCGCGGCAGCTGGTCCGGCTGAAGGTCGATATTATCGAGGCCGGCTTTCCGGCGGCCTCGGATGGCGATTGGGAGGCGGTCAACGCGATTGCGCGTGAGCTGGGAACTGAGGATGGGCCGGTGATCTGTGGCCTGGCGCGCGCCGTGAAAGATGATATCGACGCCTGCTGGACAGCGGTGCAGGCGGCGAAGAAACCTCGCATTCATGTCTTTTTATCAACCTCCGATATCCATATCACCTACCAATTACGCTCAACACGTCCCGAGGTGCTGGCCCTAGCCCGCTCGATGGTAAGGTACACCCGCTCGCTATGCGCGGATGTCGAATTCTCGCCGATGGATGCCGGACGAACTGATCCGGCCTTTCTACACGAAGTCGTGAAGGCAGCGATTGAGGAAGGGGCAACGACGCTCAATATTCCGGATACCGTGGGCTATCTCACGCCCGAAGAATATGGCCAGATGATCGCGGCGCTGCGCCGCGAGGTACCGGGCGCTGACACGATCACGTTGTCAACGCACTGCCATGATGACCTAGGAATGGCGGTAGCCAATTCGCTGGCAGGAGTCAGGGCGGGGGCACGCCAGGTTGAATGCACGCTTAACGGCATCGGCGAACGGGCGGGCAATGCCCCGCTGGAAGAGATCGTGATGGCGCTACACACGCGCGGCGATCTGTTTGACGTACAGTCGCAGGTAGAAACGACCCAACTGGCACCGGCATCGCGGCTGCTTAGTGCGACAATCGGGAGGGCCGTGCCACCCAACAAAGCGGTCGTCGGTGATAATGCATTCGCGCATGAGTCGGGCATTCACCAGGACGGTATGCTCAAAAACCGCGAAACGTATGAGATTATGCGGCCAGAAACCGTGGGGCTAGATGGCTCGCTGATCGTGCTCGGCAAGCACTCCGGGCGGCATGCCTTCCGGTCGCGGCTTGAGGCGCTCGGCTACCATATCACTGACGAGGAGGTTGGCAAGCTGTTTGAGCGCTTTAAAGAACTGGCCGACAAAAAGAAATTGCTGGACGAGCGCGACATCGAAGCACTGGTACACGATGCCGCCGAACGGCCCGTGCAAATCTACCACCTAGAGCACGTCCAGGTTTCATGCGGTACAGGTGCGATTCCGACGGCGACGGTACGGTTGCGGGGACCCGATGGAACGACACTCACCGACTCGGGACAGGGAACAGGACCGATTGATGCTGTCTACCAAGCGATCAACCGGGTCGTTGGACGACCGAACGAGCTGATCGAATTTGCGATCAACGCGATTACCGAAGGTGTAGACGCCGTAGGCGAGGTAACTGTGCGTATTCAGGAAGAGCCGCGCAAAAATGCGTCAGGCAAACAGCAGAATGGCACGGGCAAGCACACGCGACCGCAGGTCTATAGCGGGTATGGGGTCAACCTAGACATTATCGTGGCTGCCGCCGAGGCGTATACCGCAGCACTCAATAAAATGCTGGCGGCGCAGGAAGATCGCGAACGCGCCCACCGTGACGTGACCGCAGCAGCTTACGAGCGTGATGCGGCCTTGTACTCAGTCGACCTCTTCGGCAACTCGTCGTTGGGACGAACAACGACGAGCACTGAAGGATGAAGACTGAAGGAGCGCCGATGACCGTTCAGATCTACGACACGACGCTACGCGATGGTACGCAGCGCGAAGGCATGTCGCTGTCGGTTGAAGATAAGCTTAAGATTGCCCGCGAGCTTGACCGCTTTGGGATTCCGTTTATCGAAGGCGGCTGGCCCGGCTCTAATCCCAAAGATGCCGAGTTCTTTCAGCGGGCCAAGCGCGAACCGTGGCAGCAGGCCGCGATCTGTGCGTTCGGCTCGACGCGGCGACCGGGCAGCGAGGCAGCCAACGATGCCAATATCAAAGCGCTGATCGCAGCCGAAACACCGGTTTGTACCTTGGTGGGCAAGTCGTGGACGTTACATGTCACCGACGTACTGGAAACGACGCTAGCAGAAAATCTGGCGATGATCGCCGACAGCATCGCCTACCTTCGATCACAAGGGCGGCGGGTCTTTTATGATGCTGAGCACTTCTTTGATGGCTACCGCGCCGACGCCGAGTATGCACTGGCAACTCTCCGCACTGCTGCCGAAGCCGGAGCAGAATGTATTATCCTGTGCGATACGAACGGGGGAGCGTTGCCCGGCTTCATTGCGGAGGTCGTGCGCGAGGTGCATACTCAGCTGCTTGGTGATAGGGCGCAGCATCCAACACTCACGTTGGGCATTCATACGCATAATGATGGAGAACTGGCAGTAGCAAACTCCCTGGCGGGGATTGAGGCCGGCGCAACGCAGGTGCAGGGCACGATTAACGGGTATGGCGAGCGGTGCGGTAATGCCAACCTCATTCCGATCATCGCGAACCTGCAACTCAAGCTGGGCTACGACGTGATGCCGGCCGAAAAGCTGCGTAGCCTGACCGAGCTTGCGCGTTTCGTGGCGGCTATCGCGAATCTGGCACCCGATGATCATGGTGCGTATGTCGGTCATTCGGCGTTTGCGCATAAAGGCGGCATTCATGTGGCGGCCATTGCTAAAGTCGAACACAGTTACCAGCATGTTGATCCTACGCTGGTCGGCAACATGCGGCGAGTCGTCGTCTCGGAGCTTTCAGGCCGGGTCAACATGCGACTACGAGCGGCAGAGCTGGGCCTTGGCATACAGGTGGGGGAGCAGGCGCTGCTCCAGAAGGTCAAGCAGATGGAGAGTCTTGGCTTCCAATACGAGGCGGCTGAGGGCTCCTTCGAGCTATTGATTCGGCGGGCGGCGCCGGACTATGATCCCCCCTTCACGATGCTAGATGCCATGGTCATCATTGAGCAGCGGGATGGCCGGCCGATGTTAAGTGAAGCGACCGTTAAGTTGCGGGTTGCCGGCGAGGTCGTGCATACTGCGGCTGAAGGCAACGGCCCGGTTAACGCGCTGGACCGTGCAATGCGTAAGGCCTTGTTGCCCGCGTATCCGCAGTTGGCGAGCGTCCACTTGGTAGACTATAAGGTACGCATTCTCGACGAGCAAGCGGCGACCGAAGCGACCACGCGGGTGCTGCTCGAAGCCGCGCAAGGTGATGTGCGCTGGTCGACCATTGGATGCGCGACCAACATTATCGAGGCCTCCTGGCAAGCATTGGTCGATAGCCTGGAATTACCATTATTACGTGCACAGGAGCGCACCACGCTCCAATCAGATGAACTACGACAGTCAGTCGTGGTTCGTTAGGAGCCAAGCAGATGCCGATTACACCTACCGAAACAATCTGGTTCAACGGCGAGTTAGTACCCTGGGAACGTGCGACCGTGCATGTGATGGCGCATGCGCTGCATTATGGGTCGAGCGTGTTCGAAGGCATTCGCTGCTATAGCACCCCCAAAGGGCCGGCGATCTTCCGGCTTGATGCCCATATCGAGCGGCTGTTTGACTCGGCGCGGATCTACCGTATGGATGTGCCATTCACACCTGATCAACTCAAGCAAGCGTGTGAGCAGGTCGTCCTGGACAACCACCTTGAGAGCGCCTATCTGCGTCCACTGATCTATCGCGGCGTCGACGAGTTGGGCGTGATGCCCGGCAAGCGACCGTGCGAAGTCATCGTTGCCGCACAGCAATGGGGTGCCTATCTGGGGGCGGATGCGCTGGAGCGCGGGATCGACGTGTGCGTTTCGTCGTGGACACGTATGGCTCCCAATACGTTGCCGGCCATGGCGAAAGCGGGCGGCAACTATCTGTCGTCACAATTGATTGTGATGGAAGCGCAGCGCAACGGCTATGTCGAAGGCATCGCGCTTGATACCAACGGCCAGTTGAGCGAAGGCTCGGGCGAGAATCTCTTTGTTGTCCGCAATGGCAAGGTCTTTACGCCACCGCTGACAGCAGCGGTGCTGCCCGGCATTACCCGCGACACGATTTTGACGCTGCTGCGTGAGCATGGTTATGAAGTGCTCGAGGAAGCCCTGCCGCGCGAGGCGCTGTATGTAGCCGACGAGCTATTTTTCACCGGCACGGCCGCGGAAGTTTCGGCGATACGCTCGGTTGATGGGATTGTAGTCAAGTCGGGTGGGCGCGGACCAGTTACGGCGGCGATGCAAAAAGCCTTCTTTGGCCTGTTTAACGGAGAAACCGCCGATAAATGGAAGTGGCTCTACCATCTCCAGCCAGCAGCATAACTAAGGATTACTGATGTCAAAGCCGCAAACCCTGTTTGAAAAAATCTGGAACAGCCATCTGGTACAGCCACAAACGGATGCTACACCAGCTGTGTTGTATATCGACCTGCATTTGGTCCACGAGGTTACGTCGCCGCAGGCTTTTACGGAATTACGTGAGCGTGGCCTCGCGGTACGCCACCCGGATCGCACATTGGCGACGATGGACCACTCAACCCCGACGACGCCGCGTGGCCTGGACGGCATTATCCAGGTAACGGATCCGCAGGCGCAGACGCAACTGACCCAGCTTGAGACGAACTGCGCGGACTTTGGCATCCCGCTGTACCGGCTGGGCAGCGAGAACCAGGGCATCGTGCATGTGATCGGACCAGAGCAGGGCTTGACGCAGCCGGGCATGACGATTGTGTGTGGCGATTCACATACAAGTACGCATGGTGCATTTGGGGCGCTGGCCTTCGGAATCGGAACCAGCGAAGTCGGGCATGTACTCGCGACGCAGTGTTTGCTGCAATCACAGTCCAAGAGCTGTGAGGTACGGATCGACGGCACGCTTCATCCCGGGGTGACGGCCAAGGATATTATTCTGGCCGTGATTGCGCAGATCGGGATCGGCGGCGGCACCGGGTACGTTTTCGAATATACCGGCAGCGCGATCCGTAGACTGAGCATGGAAGAGCGCATGACGATCTGCAATATGAGCATCGAGGCCGGCGCACGGGCCGGCCTGATCGCGCCCGACGAAACGACCTTCGCTTATTTGAAAGATCGTCCGCGCGCGCCGCGCGGCGCAGATTGGGAAACGGCCGTCGCCTACTGGCGCACATTGCCGTCCGATCCCGGCGCGACCTATGATCACACGGTTGTGCTCGATGCCAACGAACTGACGCCGATGATTACGTATGGGACCAATCCGGGGATGGGCATGCCGATCACTGGCTACGTGCCCGATCCGGCGAACGCGGCAGACCCAAGCCAGCGCATGGCACTGGACAAGGCGTTGCGCTATATGGGACTTGAGCCGGGTCAGCAGTTGCTGGGCAAGCCGGTCGACGTGGTATTTCTGGGATCATGCACGAACTCGCGCATCTCAGATTTACGCGTAGCGGCAGCGATGATGAAAGGGCCGCACGTGGCCCCGAGCGTACGTATGTTGGACGTGCCCGGTTCGCATCAAGTTAAGATCCAGGCCGAGGCCGAGGGGCTAGATGATATCTTCAGGGCGGCAGGGGCGGAGTGGCGCGAAGCAGGCTGCAGCATGTGTATCGCGATGAACGGTGATCAATTACTTCCCGGACAATATGCTGTAAGCACCTCGAACCGCAACTTTGAAGGGCGGCAGGGCAAGGGTGGGCGAACTTTCCTGGCCAGCCCGCTGACAGCAGCTGCCACCGCGATTACCGGCGTCGTTACCGATGTACGTGAAATGGAAGTAGCGGCGACTTAGGCGGTCCCCTCACCCCTACGCCCCTCTCCCACATGGGAGAGGGGCGGTATTGTGCGATCATGGGTCGAGCCAGGTAGGAGAAATAATGGAACCAATCACGACCTTTACGGCGAAATGCGTTGCTTTGCCGAGCGAAAACGTTGATACTGACCAGATTATACCGGCACGATTTCTTAAGGCCACGGATAAAGCAGGGATGGGCGACCATTTGTTTGCCGACTGGCGCTATGATGCCGACGGCAAGCCCAACCCCGATTTTGTGCTCAACCGGCCCGAGGTGCAGGGCGCACAGGTGCTGATTGCCGGTAATAACTTCGGCTGTGGCTCGTCGCGGGAACACGCCCCGTGGGCGCTACAGGGCTACGGCTTTCGAGCCGTGATCTCGACCTACTTTGCGAATATTTTTAATAACAACGCGCTGAAGATTGGGCTACTGCCGATTGTGGTCGACACCGAAACGTACTATGAACTCGTTAGTATGGTTGAGGAAGATCCGACTACGGCGGTGACGGTTGATCTCACACAGCAGACTTTGACGCTGCCGGACGGTCGCAAACTCGCGTTTCCGCTTGAGGCCTTCGCCAAGCACTGTCTGGTCAACGGGGTCGATCAACTGGGTTTCCTGATGGGAGAAGAAACAGCGATCAATTCCTATGAAACACAGCATACTCCGCGTATACGCACGACCGACTAAGCCTGTAGCAACGAGGTATTGTGAGTCAATCAAGTTATCAGATTACACTGCTGCCGGGTGATGGCATCGGGCCAGAGGTCGTGGCCGAAGGCGTCAAAGTGCTCAAGGCCGTGGGACAGCGTTTCGGCCTGGGTTTCGACTTACGTGAGGCGCTGCTCGGCGGCATTGCCATCGACACCAACGGGACGGCACTACCCGACGAGACGGTGCGGCTCTGCCAGGAGGCCGATGCGGTGCTGCTCGGCGCGGTCGGTGGTCCTAAGTGGGACGATCCGCAAGCCAAGGTCCGGCCAGAACAGGGGTTGCTGGGGATCCGCAAGGCACTGGGGCTGTATGCCAACCTGCGGCCTGTCACGATTCATCCCAAGTTGCTAAGTGCGTCGCCACTGAAAGCCGAGCGGCTGGAGGGTGTCGATCTGCTGGTGGTGCGCGAACTGACCGGGGGCATTTATTTTGGTGAAAAGGGGCGGACGGGGACTGGGCCAACCGAGAGCGCCTTCGATGTTTGTACGTATAGCGTGGCGGAAATCGAACGCGTGGTACGGGCGGCAGGCGAGTGGGCACGCGGGCGCAGGCGTAAGCTGACCTCGGTCGATAAAGCAAACGTGCTGGAAACATCACGGCTGTGGCGTTCAACAACCGCGCGAATCATGCACGATGAGTTCCCCGATATCACACTAGAAACGATGCTGGTCGATGCCTGCGCCATGCACCTGTTGCGCCGGCCAGCAGACTTCGATGTGATCGTTACGGAGAATATGTTCGGTGATATTCTGACCGACGAAGCGTCGATGCTGGCCGGCTCGATGGGGCTGCTGCCATCGGCCTCGCTCGGTGCAGCTACTCCAGGCCGAAGCACGCGAATGGGGCTTTACGAGCCGATTCACGGCTCGGCGCCCGATATCGCAGGACGGGGGCTAGCGAATCCGCTGGCCACAATTTTGAGCGTGGCGTTGTTACTACGCTACTCGTTTGGGCTTGAAGAGGCAGCGCAAGCGGTCGAGCGCGCTGTCGAGCAGGTCATTGAGGCTGGGACGGTTACCGGCGATATCGCGGAGCCCGGGGAGCGGGCTTGGAGTACAGTCGAGGTGGGAGATGCGGTGGTAGCGGCTCTTACGAAGAGATAAGACGCACAGCGATTGTCGTGATGCCTATCTGAGCGGAGGCATCACGTTGTTGCACTCATGACCCGTGTCAGCGTGGCCCGCACATACGCTACCGAGCGCCGTAACTCATCCAACCCATCCATCCCGTCCTCAATCGAAATCCAGCCTGTGAAGCCGACTGCTTGGAGTGTGCAAAAGATCGTGGAGTAGTCGTTCAGGCCGGTGCCAATCTCGCCGTGGTGCAGTACGCTGGCGTAGCCCACGGCGTTCTCGTGCTGACGTAGATCGTCGAGCGTGGCGCCGGGCTTTAGCCCTCGGTCGCTGGCGTGCATGCTGACGACGCGGTGTTTGATGGCGTCCAGCACCGCCAGGGGATCTTCGCCAGCGAGCAGGGCGTTAGATGGATCGTAGTTCACGCCGAACCACGGCGAGTCAATTGCTTCCACAATGCGGCGGAAGACCGGCAGCTGCTGCGCGAATTCGGGGTAGGTCCAGTAGCTATCTTTATAGTGGTTTTCTATTGCGAGGATCACCCGCCGCTCGGCAGCGTAGGGGAGGAGTTGCTCGATACACTCCACCACCATCGCGACACCGTCATCCTCCGTCACATCGGGGCGACGTTGACCGGATAAGATGCGGCAGGTGCGGGGCTCTGGCGTGTCAAAATAGGCAACCAGATCTATATACTGCTTGTACCGATCTATCTCGGCGCGACGATCCACCGCAGCGGGCTTGATGAAGTCGGGCGAGGCACACAACATGGGTATCGCGAGGTCGTGCCGCGCCAGCGCGTCGCGCACGTCCCGCAGATAGGAGGGCTCAAACGAAGCAAAGAAGCCCGGATACAGCTCTAACCCCTCCACGCCCAGCGTCGCGCCCATTTCGATCCACTCAAACAGCGACAGCGTGTGCGTGATGCACAGCTCGTCCATATAGCACTTTGGAAAGGCGGCGATGCGTGAGGCTCCGGGTTGTCGCATGATCATATATGTCCTTGCCAGGCTCTTATGCAGAGAAGAGCTGATCGCCACCGTCTACACGCAGCACCTGACCGTTGACAAAGCGAGCCGCCGGCGAACAGAGCATCGCAACGGCATCGGCCAGTTCATCCGGGAGTGCGTAGCGCATGAGCGGTACGTTGGGATCACGCATCGCAGGATCGGTTGTACGGGTTGCTAGAAAACGGGCGGTCATCGTGGGACCGGGGCTGATGGCATTGACGCGCACGCCATACGGACGGAGTTCGCGCGCCAGACAGCGCGTCCATTGCACAATCGCCGCCTTGGCAACGGCGTAGACGACGCCATCGCCAACCCCCACATGCGCAGCGGTCGAAGCGAAGTTCACGACCACGCCGCGTCGCCGTTCGATCATGCCCGGACAGACGGCACGGCAGACGATCATGGTGCCAATCAAGTTACGGTCAAGCAAGGCGCGCACATCTTCGAGCGGAATGCCGAGCGCGTTATTGGGCTGGGGCTTACCTCCACGCGCGGCAATATCGCCACCCGCACAGTTCACCAGAATGGAAATTGGACCAAGTACCGCTTCGGCCTGAGCGACGAACGCCCCGACGGCTGCTTCATCCGCGATGTCGCCGGTTACGCCGGTCACCTTGCCACCCTGACGGGCCAGGTCGGCTACCACGGCATCGAGATGGGCGGCCTCGCCAAACTCCGCAGGAGCAGTGGGAGATATATCATGAATAGCCACGTCGGCACCGAGTTCGGCGAGCCGCGCGGCGACGGCTCGGCCAAGGCCGCGACCAGAACCGGTGACCAGTGCAACCTGGCCGGCAAGCGTTTGTTGCTGCATCTCATCCTCTATTATATGAAACGGCGATCAACGCGCCATGACGAATGAGTGCCATCTTACCATGGGGGAGTATAGCCACAAAACGATAGCCGACTATTTGTCGGACTGCCTATTCCAAATTCCAAACCCGAATGAGCCCGTTGTGACCGTCCCTGTCACCGGTGGCTGTGATAATGGGACCTATATATGGATCGCAGCACCGGAGGCAGCAGCATGCAGTTTGT
>JBBRHB010000063.1:0-12834 GCA_038223355.1 Chloroflexales bacterium | reverse complement strand
AAAAGGCGTCGAAACATACCGTTCCTTCATCTTAAATCAAGCGGAACGCGAACACGTAGCCCTCGTTACTCCGTCCACGTTCCTCGCCTAAGTATACCGCGTCACTAGCCCCACCCAAGGTCGTCCCCACCGGTGGTCTCGCCCTTATCGCCGCCACCCATTTCTTCGTCGAGCATTTCCTCGACCATCTGATCCCAATCTTCGCCGGCATCATCACCCATCTGCTGGCCCATCTTCTTGGCCCAGCGCGCGATGGAAGCCGGATCATTCTCGTCCAAGCCGCTAAACGTGCTAGGATCAGCCAGTGCGTCAAGCCGTGACTCTTCGGACTGCTTCACAGCAAAGCGCGACACCGCTTTCCGCACGTCAGTTGAAGCACAGCGTGGACACTGCAAATTCGCTGGTGTCTGAAAGCCACTTACCAGCTTCTGGAAATGACCATGGCACACCTGGCAGGTATATTCATAAATCGGCATTATGAGAATCTCACTACTTCATAGATCAATGGTGGACTTGCCGGTGCGTCGGGCTGCAGATGGAAGGCTGCTTGCACCCGGTCGTGCACCTGTTTCAATGTATCCATATGGTTGGCGTGAACCGTAGCAAGGGGAGTACCTTGTGCCACAAATTCACCTACTTTGTGCACAAGGACGACGCCGACACTCGGATCGATCAAATCATCCTTACGCTGCCGACCACCACCGAGATCGTTCACGGTTAATCCGAGCACATCTGCGTCGATCATCCCGATGAAGCCGTCATGCGGAGCAGTAACCGGCTCGATCACCGTCGCTTCCGGTAGCAATCGCGGATCATCAACCGTAGCTACATCACCGCCTTGCGCTCCCACAAACTCGCGGAACTTGCGCCAGGCCGCGCCACTGTCGAGCGCTTCAGCAAGCAGCTTATAGCCCGCCTGGCTTGTCGGTGCCTTACCCGCAAGCAGAGCTAACTGTGCCCCCAGCACCAAACAGAGTTCAACGAGATCGTCTGGGCCTTCGCCCCGCAACGTCGCAATCGCCTCCTTAACCTCAAGCGCATTCCCAATGGCATGACCCAAGGGTTGCTGCATGCTGGTAATGACCGCAGCCACGTTACGCCCCGCATGTTGACCGATGCCGACCATCTGCTGCGCCAGGGTGCGAGCTTCGGGGATTGTCTTCATGAATGCCCCGGCTCCAACCTTGACATCAAGCACAATGCAATCTGCGCCGGCTGCCAGCTTTTTGCTCATGATGCTGGCAGCGATCAAGGGAATACTGGGAACCGTGCCCGTGACATCCCGTAGGGCATACAACAGCTTATCGGCGGGCGCCAACTCGCTGCCTTGCCCCGCGATGACCATGCCAACCGTTCCTAGCAGCTTGGCGAATTCCGCAGGGCGCAAATCGATGCGCATCCCGGGAATCGCTTCGAGCTTGTCGAGTGTCCCTCCACTGAAACCTAGCCCTCGGCCCGACATCTTGGCGACCGGTAGGCCAATCGCTGCGCACAGCGGCGCTAGCACCAGGCTAGTTTTATCACCAACGCCACCGGTCGAGTGTTTATCGACGGTTAGCGGAGCGATAGTATGCAGGTCAAGCATCTCCCCCGACTCGGCCATTGCCAACGTCAGGTCAGCGGTTTCACGGTCGTCCATACCGCGCCATAACACCGCCATAGCCCAAGCAGACATCTGATAGTCCGGCACATTGCCGTCGATATAGCCACGAATCAAGAATCGTAGCTCGTCGCTCGACAGCGTGCCGCCGTCGCGCTTCTTGATGATCAGATCAACGGCGCGCATAACGTTGGCTCACCCGCGCAGTTCGCGTAGCGCCAGCGGCAGGCGTAGCAGCAAGTCACTAGCAACGGTGCCGGCATCGCCTAGCTCAGTCCGCACCCGCTGTCCGGCGGCAGCGTGGAGCCAAACACCTAGCTGCGCAGCCGCGAAAGGTGTAACACCCTGCGCCAAGAAGCCGCCGATCAAGCCCGATAATACATCGCCCGTACCGGCGGTCGCCAGCGCGGGATTACCATCCGGACCAATCATAGTGTGGCCATCCGGCGACGCAATCACTGTATTCGCACCTTTGAGTACCACGACTTGGCCCCACTTCTCCGCCGCGCGCTCTGCATAGCCTATTCGATCGCCTTGGAGCGTCTGCGGACCATCAAGATGCAGTAGGCGCGCCATCTCACCGGGGTGCGGGGTCAACACTACCGTTGCTGGTTCAAGATGCGTGTGCCAGTCGTCGGTCTCAGCCAGGATATTAAGGGCATCGGCATCCAGCACCAGATGGAGCAGCAGCGCAGCCTCAGCATCGGCTTTGGGTTTAGCTACCTTCGCCTTAGGATCCGGCGTCGTCGAACGCCCGAAGCCAACGCTACCAGTATGCGGACGCTCACCCTTCGCCGCTGCCAGATGTCCAAAACCGACGGCATGGCTGCTCTTCGCTGTCTCAACTGCCAGCAGGCGTTTGACAAAGGTTTGGGTCTCCGCTTCCTGCCCCAGGCCGGGACCAACGACCATCGCGGTGTAGCCTGCTAGATTTTCTCGAATCTCTGTCGCAGCCGATGCGCCCAGTACACCCCAATCCTCTTCTGGCAGCGGCAAAAAGGTCGTCTCGTGCACACTCGCCGCGAGTGCACCGAAGATCGACCGTGCGACCGCCAGCGTCACGAGCCCGGCACCACTGCGGAGTGCGCCGTTCGCACTCAAAAAGGCAGCGCCCGGATAACGGCCCGAACCAGCGACGACCAGCACTTTACCAAAGGTTCCCTTATTCGATTCCGTGGGCCTGGTCGGCAATAGGCTCCGGATTACTGCTGCAGTCAATTTTTCACTCATGATCTACTCCCTAACCTTCAACTATGCCGATTGGCACGATCTCGACACGTCCCGCTGCCTTCCGGCCTGCACCTCGCAGGTGGCCCCACTTTATCTGGCCCGTTGCCGCTGTAACGTCTGCCTGCAGCGCGGCTCCCTCTGCTACTCCCGTATCCGCATTAATGCCGGTGGGCAGATCAATAGCGAGTAAAGGGCAGGTCCGGTTATTAATGTGCGTAATTATGGCCTGGAGATCCGTCGGCACTGTGCGGTTAACCCCAGAGCCAAGCATGCCATCAACCACCAGTCCTGCTGAATGGAGCAACCGCTTAAGCTGAGCATACTCATAATCTTCGGCAGCATTGCATGTCGGGAGCGCGTGGTCGACCACCCTTTGCCATGGCCAATCATCATCCTTCGCCACACGCTGCCATATATACACTGTTACTGGCAGCCCGCTGGCAGCCAAGCGGTCCGCGACGACCAGCCCATCGCCGCCATTATTACCGGGGCCAACAAGTACTAAAACAGGCACGTTCGTCCCCCGCAGCATCCGCAGGGCAACTTCGGTGACACCCTGACCGGCCCGCTCCATCAAGTCGCGCCACGTTGCACCGGCCATAACGGCTTGCGCTTCCAATTCATGCATTTCGGCTGCCGTAACGGCTTGCTGGACTGCTTCGGGCTCCATAGAATCATTCTACCATAGGCATCTTGGAAAGAACCTTCAGGATGACGTCGGGAGGTGCTTGTTGGCGGGCCTTGTATAATGATGAACTTAGCAGTTCTTGCTGGAGGCAACATGTTCGCATCAGGTATCGTCATGAGGAGCTACGTATGACTATTCCCCGTCCTGAATATCCACGACCACAATTCGTCCGCCCCGACTGGCTCTGCCTCAATGGCACCTGGCAATTCGAGATCGATACGGGCGACAGCGGCTATGAGCGTGGAGTGCATGAGCGCGACCTGGCAACTCACATCACCGTCCCGTTTTGCCCCGAGTCGACACTCTCGGGCATCGGTAACGTCGACTTCATGGCGGCAGTCTGGTATCGCCGCACTGTAACTATTCCACAGGAATGGGACGGGCGGCGGGTCCTGCTCCATTTTGCCGCCGTTGACTACGATACAACAGTATGGGTCAATGGAATTGAAGTCGTACGCCATCGTGGCGGCTTCAGCTCGTTCACCTGCGACCTCAATGGCGTCGTTAGCGCCGGCGATACAGCGACCATCGTGGTCCGTGCACGTGATGATAATCGTCCTTCGCAGCCTCGTGGCAAGCAGTCCACAACATACAACAACGTGGCCTGCAACTATACGCGCACGACCGGCATTTGGCAGACGGTATGGCTAGAGCCAGTCGGACAGTATGCCCTGCGAGGACCCCGCATCACGCCGGATGTCGCAAATAGTATGTTTCGGCTGGAGCAGCCGATCTCCCGAAATGCTGCGGGTCTGCGCCTGCGTGCGTCGCTGCGGGAGGGTACCGATTTGATCGCGATGGCCGAGTGCCGCGCCGACCTGGATCTTGCCCCGCGGCTCGATCTGCCTATTCCGGCCGAGCGGCGGCGTTTGTGGTCGCCCAGCGATCCTTACCTCTACGATCTTGAAATCGAACTCATCGATAGCGCCGGCCGAGTCGTTGATCGTGTGACGAGCTATGCCGGACTACGCAGCGTCGCAATCCAGGGCCATCAGGTCAAGATCAACGGCGAAACCATCTTTCAGCGGCTCGTGCTCGACCAGGGCTACTATGCCGATGGGATCATGACCGCGCCGAGTGACGCCGATCTTATCCGCGATATCGAACTAAGCATGGCCGCCGGCTTCAACGGCGCGCGTCTTCACCAGAAAGTTTTTGAGGAGCGCTACCTGTATCACGCCGACCGGTTAGGGTATCTTGTCTGGGGCGAATTTGCCGATTGGGGCTCTAGCGGCTATGGAGCCATGCATGACCACCAACAGCCTGGCGTAACGTATGTTGCACAGTGGTTGGAAGTGCTCGAGCGCGATTACTCGCATCCCGCCATCATCGGCTGGTGTCCCTTGAACGAAACCTGGCAGTGGTTACGTGATCGCATCACGGTCCTTGACGATGCAACGCGTGCCCTTTTCCTAGCAACCAAGGCGATGGACACCTCACGACCTGTGCTCGACACCTCCGGGTATGCCCATCGCGTCCCCGAGTCGGACATCTACGACTCTCACGACTATATCCAGGACATCGACTTCAGTCTTGGCTTGGAGAATTTCAAGCTGCGCCATGCCGGTCTCCCCACCGGCAAACCGTACCTCAATCCCGATCCGGAGCGGATGAGCAAGCAATGGCCCGGCCAAGGACCGATTGTTTGGTCGATTCCCTATCGCGGCCAGCCCTATTTTGTGAGTGAGTTCGGCGGCTTTAAGTGGAATCCCAACACCGAAATCAAATCGGCAGTGGAGAACCTCCAAGAGCGCTCTACCAGCTGGGGCTACGGTGCCGATCCAGTCTCGGTCGAGGAGTTTTACGCGCGCTTTGAAGCGGTATGCACGCTGCTTCTAGACAACCCTGACATGTTCGGCTACTGCTATACGCAGCTCACCGACGTTTTTCAGGAGGAAAACGGCATCTTCTTTTTCGACCGCAGCTCAAAGTTCGACCTCGAACGCATTCGGGCCGTTCAACAGCGAGAAGCGGCGATCGAGCAGCAAGCTATGACACACTAGCGGCCAGCCGCATGCCGGCGGCAGCAGGTTGCTGCCGCCCATTCAGTCAATGCCGCAAAATGAGTTCAAAACGAGTTGACGGAAGGGCATCTCCATGCTACACTTCCGTTCGAATGTCCCCCGTGCTCGTGGCCGGTGGGATATTCCATATATACCAGCATCTCGCAAGGAGAAACTGCGATTAGAGACCAGAAAGCACGTATCAATCGGCGCATTCGTGTGCCGCAGATCCGCTTGATCGGCGAAGAGGGTGAGCAACTCGGGATTATGCCGACGTTTCAGGCCCAGGAACTGGCCGAAGAGCAGGGTCTGGATTTGGTTGAGGTAGCACCGAATGCGGAGCCGCCCGTATGCAAGCTAATGAATTACGGGAAGTTCCAGTACGATCAACAGAAGAAAGAACGCGAAGCGCGCAAAAACCAAAAGATCGTCGAGGTGAAGGAGGTTCGTTTAAGCCCCAACAGCGACGAGCACTATATTGAGGTGCGAACGACCCAGGCGCGTCAGTTCCTTAAGGAAGGCGACAAGGTTAAGTTCGTGGTGCGCTTTCGTGGACGCCAGCTCGCCCACACGGATATCGGGATGAAGATGCTGTTAGATATCGCCGAAAGTCTTCGCGATGTCGCAACCATCGAACAGCGTCCACTACCGGAAGGCAAGTCTTATACACTGCTGATCGCGCCGGGTGCCCCCAAATCTCCGAAACGTGAACGACCGGCTCCGGTTGCCAATGCTCCGCAAGCACCAGCGCCACAGGCGGCTCCGCTGCCTGTTGATGCTGTTGCCGGTGAGTCTGCCCAAACTGAAGGGTAAAGTATGCCAAAGATGAAGACCCACAAAGGAGCGCAAAAACGCTTCAAGGTCAATGGGGCAGGAATGGTGATGATGCCCAAAGGTGGCAAATCACACTTCCGCCGTCGTCGCTCACAACGCGTGAAACAGCAACTCGACAAGATGTCGCCGGTCTCGACGGCAAATGTCAAGCGACTGCTCAAGCGTGTTATTCCCTACGGGACTTAAATCGTCGTAACGTAACAATGTATGGTGGACGCGACGGTTATTAACGAGGCACGCTCGGCCTGACCGTTCGGGTTCCCAAGGAGTTCACAATGGCTCGCGTCAAACGCGGCATGATGGTGCGCAAGCGCCACAACAAACTGCTCCGCCAAGCCAAAGGCTTTCGCGGCAACCGCAGCCGGAACTATAAAGTCGCTCATGAAGCGGTGATGCATTCGCTCGCCGCTGCTTATCGGGATCGGCGGACCAAGAAGCGCGATATGCGCCGCCTGTGGATCGTGCGGATCAATGCGGCAGCTCGCCAGCATGGGCTATCCTATAGTCGTTTGATGAATGCCCTGAAAGTGGCAGGCATCGGACTTGACCGTAAGCAACTCGCCGATCTGGCCGTACGTGATGCTGCAAGCTTTACCGCGCTGGTTCAATCGGTCAGCGCGCGGTAGGATTTTGGTGGCCGAACCAATCCTAAGCATCAGTAATCCCAAGGTCAAACAACTCCGCTCGCTGGCAACGAACCGCAAGGATCGGCGCCGCGAGCGGTTGTCTATCGTCGAGGGGGTACGCCTAGTAGCCGAAGCCCTGGCTAGCGGCGCTAGCTGCACGTTGTTGCTGTACGACCGCGACCATCTTGCCGATACTGCAGCTGGGGCTGCGCTGCTCGAACAAATCGAGCAGCGGCCTTTCAGCTACCAAGCTGCCCCCGAAGTGCTGGCCGCCGCTGCCGACACCGTAACGCCCCAGGGTGTTGTGGCAGCGGTACGCTGGCCGGAGCTGCCGGTGCAGCCCGGCGGCTTACGACTGGTGCTGGACGCGGTGCAAGACCCCGGCAACGTTGGGACCCTGCTACGCTCGGCGGAGGCCGCCGGGGCGAGTGATGTAATCTGTATCAGCGGGACGGCCGATGTTTGGAGTCCGAAAGTCGTGCGAGCAGCCATGGGAACCCATTTTCGCTTGCCGATCACCCAGGACATCCACTGGCCAGATGTAGAACTGACGGTGGAGCATGTGTATGTCAGCGTCGCCTCAGCCACGTTGCCCTACTATGCGGTCGACTGGCGACAGCCATCGGTCATCATCATTGGTAACGAGTCCAATGGCGTTGGCCCCGAGGCACTGGCCCGCGCGACCGGGCAGATCAGCATTCCGATCGCGAGTGCGGTCGAATCGTTGAATGCGGCCGTGGCGGGGAGTGTTATTCTGTTCGAAGCGGCGCGTCAGCGCCGGATGGGAAGATCATAGGCCGGCGTTGAAGAAGCGAGGTGCTTGGTAGGCCGTTCAGGGAGGGTTAGCCGCGACTGTGAGCCAACCCCGGGACCGCCAAACATCGTTCCCTTCGGAGCCGACAGACGAACCCTCGTCTTCTGACGGGCTAATAATCTGCTCCGGTCGCCCCCGTTATCGGGCATCGAGCGCGTGATGTGACGGAGTTCACAGCATGTAGCAGGGTGGTACCGCGAGCAATTGCACCTCGTCCCTGACGAGTGTGCAGTTTTTTAATTTAAGGAGGAGCAGATGATCGAACAATTGGATCAGATGCAACAGGCCGCGCTAGCGGAGCTTGGCTCGATCAACACCCTTGATGCACTGCGGGGCTGGCGCAATCGCTATGTAGGCAAGCAAAGCCCACTCAGCGAGATCAGCAAAGGCATGGGCAAGCTCAGTCCGGCAGATCGCCCGGCCATGGGGCAACGCATCAACGCCGTTAAACAACTCCTAGAGCAAGCATTCGCTGACTGCGAGACGGAGCTGCAAACGGCGGCTCAAGTGACAGAGCTAGCGCGTGATCAGGTGGATGTGACCATGCCGGGCCGGCCGGTACAGTCCGGTCGTCTGCATCCGATCACGCAGGTGCTACGCGAGATCGAAGCAGCCTTTGCTCAGATGGGCTTTGGCGTGTGGGAATCACCGGAAGTCGAAAGCGACGAATATAACTTCGAGCTGCTCAACATCCCGGCCGATCATCCATCGCGTGACATGTGGGATACCTTCTATGTCCAAACGGCGCAGGGCTCCGATCAGGTTGTGCTGCGCACACATACCTCGCCCGGCCAACTACACGCCATGCGTCACTTCGCGCCGGGTCCGACACGCGTGATCCTGCCCGGCAAGTGTTATCGCTACGAGGCAGTCGACGCGACCCATGATATGCAGTTCTACCAGGTAGAAGGCATCGCGGTGGGCGACAATATTACCATGGCCGACCTTAAAGGCACCCTGGCACAATTTGCTGAGCAGGTATTAGGAGCCGATGTCAAAATTCGCTTCCGTCCATCCTACTTCCCATTTACTGAGCCGAGCGTCGAAGTCGACGTGAGTTGCACCTTCTGTAATGGGACCGGCTGTCGTATGTGCAAGCACACCGGCTGGCTTGAGATCCTAGGCGCGGGCATGATTCATCCGACGGTGCTGCGTAACGCCGGCTACGACCCAGACAAAATGAGCGGCTTCGCCTTCGGCATGGGGCCAGGACGTGTACTACAACTCAAATACGGTGTCAGCGAGTCACGCTTGTTCTTTACCGGCAACGTGCGCTTTCTAGAACAGTTCTAAACGAGCGCGGGGCTGGGGCCAAAACCATGCTACCAATCACTCTCGCTAAACAGCGCTGGTCCCTTGGGCTACTGGCGCTCATAGTTGTGCTCTACCTGTGCATTGGCATCGTGTGGTCATTGACCGTGCCCTTAGGCGAAGGACCAGACGAGGCCGCGCACTTCGACTATGCCCTATTTCTGGCCCGCGCCCGCCGACTGCCGGTGCAAACTATCCGCGGTGGCGATGTACCCGGTGAGGGGCACCAGGCGCCGCTTGCCTACTGGCTCTTGCAGCCGGTCGTGCGTTGGCTACCCTCCTCCGCCCAAATCCTGCAGGTTAAGAGCAATCCCCACTTCATGTGGGCCGGCGGTTCTCAGATCAATGCCTATGTGCATGGGGGCCGGGAAGCAGCTCCCTATACCCGGCAGGTATTGGCCTGGCATCTGGCACGTGGGTTGGGAGTGTTGCTTGGTGCCCTCACAGTCGGCTTGTGCTGGTTGACCGCGCGCCTGATCGTCCCCACCCGGCTCGGCCTGGCTCTGGCGGCAGCGGCACTGGTCGCCTTTAATCCGCAATTCATCTTTCAGCATGCACTAGTATCAAACGACCCGCTGTTAATTGCCTTAAGCAGCCTGCTTATCACTATCTGTGTCGCGGCTGTGACGGTTGGCAAGCGCTGGAGGCAGCAGGGAGTACTATTGTTCGTGCTGGGGTCGGGGCTGGAATTGGGTCTGTTGCTGATTACCAAGCAGAGTGCGCTCGCTCTGGCACCATTACCATTCCTGGCGCTTGGACTGCGTGGCGGGACGTGGCGGCAGTGGCTCAAGCTGAGCCTAGCGACGCTCGCCATCACGCTCCTTGTCTCTGGCTGGTGGTATCTCCGCAACGACCGCTATTACGGCGACCCGTTAGGGCTGCAAATCTTCCAGCAAACCTTCGCGGCCGGCGACTTTAACATTGCCTCGCTGGCCAGTTGGCGCTCCGGGGGCTGGAGCTTGCTGCGGTCAAGCTGGGCGGTCTTCGGCTGGCAAACGGTAACATTAGCCGAAGGGGCCTACTGGCTCTTCCTGCTTATTGTGCTGCTTGGGCTGCTCGGGTTGATTCGCACACTAGCTACCCCGGTATGGCAGGGGCAAGCACGCACGTTGGCCGTATTAGGCAGCGCGACGGCGTTGGTTTTGCTCTGGACGCTTGCCTTCGCCCAGACGGCTGGTATGGTTGCCTGGCAAGGACGCTTTTTATTTCCGGCGATTGTGCCGCTGGCTATCGCGCTGGCTAGTGGTTGGGCTGCATTGCTACCGCGTGGGGCGGGCCTGTTAACCGTCCCTACGGGACTGTTCCTCGTCGCCGTTGCTTTACCCTTTGGTCTGCTCCGGCCTGCCTATCCCGTCTACGCTTACCCGGCCGCTCAAGTTCAAGTTGGAACGCTCTATGGTGCCTTCGACTTGGGCTGGAAGCGCGGTGCTGAACTGCGTGGTGCAACCTTCCCGTCCACTGCCACCGCCGGAACAAGCATCCCGATGAACCTCACGTGGCATGACGCAGCTCCGCTTGACCGGTCGTGGACCGTCTTCGTGCATGTGGTCGATAGCCGCGGGGTCGTCATCGCCAATACGAGCGAGCAGCCGTTAGCCGGACGCTTTCCCACCGATGCCTGGGAAGTAAACGATTGGATCGAAGATCCCAAACATATCGATCTCACCGGCGTCGCTCCAGGACGTTACCAAGTACGGGTCGGCCTATATGATTCACAAACGAATGAACGGCTGGGTGTTTACGACCGCAGCCGTCGGCAATTAGGTGATTATCTGGTGGTCGGCACCCTTACGGTGCAGCCGCCAAGCCACGTGGAGCATTAATATGCGCGTACCTATCTCCTGGCTAAAAGAATATGTTGACCTCCCGGTCTCGCCCGAAGCACTCGCACAACAACTCACGCTGGCGGGACTGGAAGTAGAAGCCATCGACTATGTCGGCGTCGCTGCACCGAGTGACTCACCCTGGGCTCCCGACCTCAGTACCGCCGAGCCACCCGAGTTCATTCCCTGGGATCCCGAGCGCATCCTCGTTGGTGAACTGATCGAGGTCAAGCAACATCCCAATGCCGATCGCCTGACGATCCCGGTCGTCGGCTATGGTGCTGGGCGCAGTATCGAAGTCGTAACCGGTGCGCCAAACATTCGCCCCGGCATGCGTGGCGACAAAGTTGTGCTGGCTCTCGGTGGTGCGCGCTTGATCGACGGACACGCGGCCACCCGCCAATGGATTACGCTTAAGCCTTCCAAGCTTCGTGGTGTGCGCTCTGAAGGCATGGTCTGTTCGGAGTTGGAATTGGGCCTGTCAGAAGAGCATGAAGGTATCGTGCTTTTGCCGCCGGACGCTCCAGTCGGCATGCCGTTGCGTGATTATCTGGGCGACATCGTCTTCGATATTGCCCTTACGACTAACATGTCGCGTGCCTTGTCGATCGTAGGCGTGGCTCGCGAGGTCGCGGCGATTACCGGTGGTCAACTCCACCTTCCTACACCACATGTTACTGCGACAGGACCGAGTATTGAGGGCCGCGTCACCACCGCGATTGAGACGCCCGAACTGTGCTCGCGGATGACACTAGGCTTGATCGAGGGCATTAAAGTCGGCCCTGCTCCCATCTGGATGCAGCGCCGCCTGCTCCTGGCCGGGATGCGTCCCATCAGCAACGTCGTTGATGTATCGAATTATGTCATGCTGGAATGGGGCCAACCGACCCACGCCTTCGATGCCGATCGCGTGACCGACCAGCATCTGATTGTCCGACTCGCTGAGGAGGGTGAACGCCTGCTGACGCTTGACAAGCAAGAGCGCATCTTCAGCCGCGAACGTTTGTTGATTGCGGATCGCCGGAGTGCGTTGTCTGTAGCGGGTGTCATGGGTGGCTACGAAAGCGAGGTCGGCCCCACCACAACCCGCGTGCTGCTGGAAGCAGCCTCCTGGAACCCAATCACGATTCGTAAAACTGCCCAGGCCCTGCGTCTGCCCTCCGAGGCCTCGCGGCGCTTCGAACGTGGCGTCGACCCTGAGTTACCACCGCTCGTGCAACAGCGTTGCTTGCAGCTCATGCAGCAAGTCGCAGGCGGCACGGTCGCCCAGGGCATCGTTGATGTCTATCCGCAGCCCTTCGCGCCACCTCAGCTTGATCTCACGGCGGTCGAGGTCGAGCGCCTGCTCAGTGTTCAGCTAGCACCTCAAGCGATCGCTGCGTGCTTGGAGCGGCTGGGCTTCGGCACCGTGATCGCTGGCTCAACCGTCCACGTCCGGGTACCGAGCTACCGGCTCGACGTCACGATTCCCGCCGACCTCGTTGAAGAGGTGGCTCGTATCTACGGCTACCATAATGTGCCGGAAACCCGCCTGCGCGCCGAACTGCCTGTCCAGTATACGGATACCATGTTGACAGGCGAGCGTGTGGTTAAAGATGGCCTATCGGCCAGCGGTCTGTATGAGGTTATCTCGTATAGCCTCACGAATCCTCAAGCCGTCACAGCGTGGGAAGGCCAAGATATCGATCCCAACGCCTATTTGCACCTCGCGAATCCCCTCACGCCCGAGCGCTCAATTCTGCGCCGCGCAATCCTCCCTGAGTTGCTAGGGATTGCCAGCGCGGATTTGAATCAGCGCCCTAGCGTACAGCTATTCGAAACTGGCCGTATCTTCGAGCCCGTAGCGGGCGACCTGCTACCGCAGGAACCACGCCATTTGGCGATCGTCCTGGCCGGTTCTCGCAC